>CAZWIN010000192.1:0-5926 GCA_964633855.1 uncultured Chitinophagales bacterium | reverse complement strand
GGTCACTCAAACTTTCAACGGCCCGCTTCTTAAAGGGACGTTTACCGTCACCACCACAAAAATGACGGGGGACACGGTACGGCTCAGAAGTGTTTCAGCGTATCCAGTTGACACCAAGACGACTCTGAGAGATACGGTGGAAGTCTTCTTCGACAAAAGTGCCACGAAGCCATTTTCTATCTTTGCCTGGATGACGAACAGCGAGAACAACGTCACATGGATCACCGGAGATACCGTCTGGGGAAGGGTTCATTCAAATGATAACCTGAGGATAAATGGAAAACCGGTATTCTATGAAAAGGTTACGACTTCCAAGAACTTTTCTCCCAAAGTGGGGGTCTCTCCGAACAGCGCCATATTCAAGAAGAGTTATGAAACAGGAGTTGCGACAGTTGATCTGCCAACGGATTTCAATGAGTTGATCACTGCGTCAACTGCGGGAGGAAGGCGCTACACTCAAAATCCCATCTGGTTAACACTCAGTCCGGGAACCTCGGCGGACGGTAACGGTAAGGTGTATGTTCGTACAACCCAAGCGGGAGCAATTATTGACTCGATTAGCTTGAGTGACCCATCCTTCAACGGAGTCGTTCTCGGTAATGGGCGCGTCAATGTCAGTGGGACGTTGGATGGACGTCTTTCGATTGCCTCTATGGAAAATGTCTATGTACAGGATGACATTCTGTATGAGCGAAACCCTGTAACTACACCTACCAGCGATGACATGCTGGGTTTGATTGCGGAGAACAATGTGGTTATCGCAAACAATTTAGCTAATCAAACGAATTGTGAAATTCAAGCAAGTGTTTTTTCGCGGACTAATTCGTTTATGGTTGAAGGCTATAATACTGGCGTGCCGCGTGGTATCCTGAAACTTCTTGGGTCAATTGTTCAGAAGGTTCGTGGTCCTGTTGGTACATTCAATGGAAGCACGCCTCCAGTTTTACAGACCGGCTATTTGAAACGGTATAGTTATGATAGCCGCCTTGCCGATCCGTATGTTCGGCCACCCTACTATCCCGGCTTCAGGGTGAAAACCTATGCGATAACGAACTGGTGGGAAAGTTATAGCGTAGCAAAACTCAATTAGCCGCCGCTCATTTCAGCATTGAAAAGGGATCTCATTTCGAGGGATCCCTTTTGTTTTTTCCCGGGTAACTCCACTGCCGTCAGGCAAGGTCATTTTAGAGTGGGCGATGTTCTTTTTACCTCCTTCAACTGTCAAACCGCTGAATTCCGAAGCAAATCAAACATTACTGACTTTGGCTTGACCTTTGAATAAGGGTTGGGCGAACACAGTCACACAAATCGGCAGGGGTTTGCTATGAAGATATTAGTTGTTGATGACAATCAGGGATTTCTCCATCTCCTGGGTGGTCTCCTTGAAGAGTTCGGGTATGAAGTTTCTCTGGCGGAAGATGGCAAACAAGCACGCGAGTTTCTTGAGGGGGAGAAGGTTGATGTGATTATCTCGGATGTGTTTATGCCGACGCTTGACGGGGTACGCTTTCATAGCTTTGTCCGGGAATTTACAGATGCCGATCAAATCCCTTTCATCTTTATATCGGGCTATGATGATGAATACACAAGAAATGTTATTGCTGATTCCCACCGTGATTTCTTCTTCAGTAAAACGACTCCCGTTGAAAAAATCGTGGCATTGATAGAAAGCCTCCGGATCGAACAACCAGTAAAGTCTGAGGAGTAGGCCATCATACTGATCTAGCAATGCCAAGTAATCACAACCAACGAAATTCACACTAACGGTGTTGACATGCTCCCAATGGATGAAGAAACAAACAAAGACGAAACCACAAATCTCCGGTCAGCGATGGAAGATGCCCGGGCGTTTCTCATTGAAAATTCCATGCCGGAAATGAAGTTGCGCCCGCAGTTGAGCTCATTCCTCGAACACCTTGTTCGTAGCAAGGTCGTCAGTGAAGAGATAGCGCTGGCTATTTCCTCGGCGAAACAGGAAGCTTCCTCCAAGGATAAACGCAAACTGGTTGAGATTCTTGTTGATGAGTATGGTGCCTCCCGTGACGTGTTGAATCGCGAAGTTGCAAAATTCTACTCGTTCCGTATAGTTGAACTTGGGGAGCGGAGTGCGCGCCGTCTTCCCGCTGCTGCTGTCAATAAAATGCTTGCAGCGCTACCGGAGGCTTTGCACAAGATGGCGGTGGAGCAGAAGGTCCTTCCATACGAGTTAGCAGAGGGTCAGCAAGATAAGATCCTTGTTGTAACGCCGAATCCCTCCGACCGCCGGGCATACGAAGTCGCACGTATGTTCCCCTATAAAAAATTTGAAGTCTGTTTCATGGCCGAAAAGGACTGGTCGGAATTGTGGCGGCAGGTGACACTGGATAAACAGATGGTGGGAAGCCCGACACAGGAAGAGCAGGTCTTTACGGAAGAGGATCCCGCCGAACTCGACTCTGTTTTGGAAAAGGAAATCAACCGGAGCCAGCTGGTTTCAATGATCGAGAACATCCTCACGGATGCCGTGCGTGTTGGTGCCAGTGATATTCACTTTATTCCGCGTGGAACCAGAAAAACAGAGATTCAATTTCGTATTGACGGATTGCTCAAACTCTGGTACACCGTTGAAGATACCCGTGCTGAGGCGGTGGTGGCCGTGGTCAAAGGCCGCTGCAGCAACCTCGACAGGTTTGAACGTCTTGCTGCCCAGGACGGGTCAGCACAGAAAACAGTGGATACCGAAACGGTCCGTTTCCGTATCTCGGTGATACCGATTGTTTCCCGAGAGATCACAGGAAAGCTCGAATCTGTGGTAATCCGTATTCTGCGCGATGCTGATGCGTCGGTTTCAATGAAGACCATAGGACTTGATCAGTATTCGTTGAAGTGGTTCGAGGAGGCCATTAACAAACCTGAAGGAATGGTGATTCTGACGGGCCCAACCGGTAGTGGGAAGAGCACAACGCTTGTTGCAGCACTTCGCTCGGTGATGAAGCCAACGCTGAATACTATTACCGTCGAGGATCCGGTGGAGTACCTTCTTGAAGGCGCCCGACAGGTGAAACTGAATCATAAGCTCGACTTTGACAATGCCATGCGTGCGATATTGCGGCACGACCCTGATATCGTGATGGTGGGGGAAATCCGCGACAAGGTCACAGCAGAAATTGCTGTGAAGCTCGCAAACACAGGCCACCCGACGTTCTCCACATTGCATACTAATGATGCCGCAAGCGCAGTCTCGCGTCTTTTCAAAATGGGCATTGAACCGTTCTTGATAGGCCAGGCCCTGAATATTGTTGTTGCCCAGAGGCTTGTGCGCAAGTTGTGCGATCGTTGCAAGGAACCGGTTGCTTCGAACAATGCGGCGGTTCTTGTGCAAGCAGGGTTCACACTTGAAGAAGCACAGAAAACGAAAATCTACAAGGCCGTGGGATGTTCCAATTGTGTTGACGGCTTCAAGGGCAGAACGGCAATCCACGAATCACTGTATATCTCGCCGGAGATCAGAAGCATTATTTTCGATAGCGGAGCAAGCATTGATACGGAAAAAATAAAAGCCGCCGGCCTGCGTCATGGAATGCGTACGCTCCGCAGATCGGGCCTTGAGCTTGTGAGAAAAGGCGTTACAACACTTGAAGAGATCATCAGCAATACATCTCATGACTGATTATCAGATGAAAAGACGTGGCAATATGGTGCAGGAAACTTTGACGTCCGGAAGGGAGAAATTACCGCATGACGTCTGCAGCCAATCCAAAAATGCCTTATTTGACAATTGTCTGGCAAATGGCTGTTTGGCACGCACCTTGCCCTTATCATAAGCATAGTACAAATGAAATCTCCCTCACATAACTCATCAATCAACAAACATACATAGGAGCTCTACATGGGACAGCAGCAACTTCTTTTGATCATCCTCGGTGTCATCGTGGTCGGTATCGCCGTCGCGGTTGGTATCACCATGTTCCAGGATAACGCAGTATCGGCAAACCGTGATGCAGTGACCAACGACTTGGTCAACCTTGCAGCGCGTGCCCAGCAGCACTATCGCCGTCCTACGGCACTTGGTGGCGGTCAGGGTTCATTCACCGCATCAGGTGGCGGTACGGCTATCAGCACAATCAACCAGTTGACGTCAAAGCCGACCAACTCCAACGGTACCTACTCACTCGGTACAGTTGCGGCAACATCAGTGGTCATTACGGGTACAGGAACGGAAAAGGGTGACGATGGAAGCTTGATCCAGGTCGTCATGACCGTGTTCCCGGACAGTACAGCGGTTGTGTTTAGCAACTAATACGATTCAGACAGAAAGGCTCCGGGGAAATTCCCAGGGGCCTTTTCTGTCTTAAGTTCAAAACAAGGAGCGAGGGAGCCCATGGGGTCGCAACAGTTGATGTTGATAGTGGTCGGAGTAGTACTTATCGGAATTGCAGTTGCACTGGCGTTCGATATGTTTATTGACCAGTCGGCTTCAACAAACAGGGACGCAATTTCCAATGATCTCGTTCAGTACGCTGCGCAGGCACAGAAGTATTACCGCAGGCCGACAGCGCTTGGAGGGGGGAATAATTCTTTTGGAGGGTTAACACTCTCAAGGATCACGAGCAATCCCGCAAATGCCAACGGCAGTTACGAGCTTTCTCCTGATCCTGTTCCCGGAACAGCGACGTCAGTGACTTTGATTGGAACGGGCATCGAGAATGGAACTGATGGGTCAACACCGGTCAAGCTGACAATGACAGTAACACCGGATAGTATCGTGATTGTTGCGAATAATTGAGCATCGATTTTGAATTGAAACAGGGAGAGTGCAGGCAGCTCTCTCATATCGTGTGTAGCTGTGTACGGTAGGTAGGAAGCAGGGGAGAAAATGTAAATGAACGGGGACCTCCCCTTGTTGGTTCGCTTGTTTTGCTAGGTGGGGGATCTAGTAAGACGTGTGGCGGATTCAACGGGGGAGTTTGCCCCTTAGTTGTTGAGAAGACAAACACAGTTCAATGAAACATTGCAACAGAGCACCAAGGTTCGAGGGTCTTCGATATGGCAGAGTTTAGAATAGAAGGTGTCACAGGAGCAGGCAAGCCCGTGCAGGGTATCCTGGAAGCCGATTCCATGCGTTCGGCCAAACAGAAGGCCGAGTTGATGTCACAGCAGAGAAAATTCAAGCTGCTGCAGGTTATTCCCCGCTCTACATGGGTCTACAAGGTTCAGCGTGGAACGGAGAAGCCAATTACGGGAGAGCAAAAGGCGTTTACCAAGGGTGAAGTGGAAGATGCGCTGCAGAAAATGGGCTACCGGGTTATCCGCGTCCAGAAGAGATTACTCGATTTCAAGTCAAAACCGCCGGCCTCGGAAATAGTCACATTCGTGCGGGTAAGCGCCGATCTGATCAGGCAGAAACTGCCGTTTAACGAAATCATGCAGTTGCTCTCCAACGACATTGAGAACCGCACACTGCGGGATGCCGTCAAGGATATCAATACGGAAATGAAGCAGGGGAAGGACAGCGAACGCGCATTTGTCAAGCACGAGGCTGTTCTTGGCAGGTTTACTGCTCATATGCTTGGACTTGCATCCAAGAGCGGTAACATGGCGGATATCTATGAAAGCACGGCGAAGTTTCTGGAGCGCCAGGCTGAGTTTAAGAAGAATCTCAAAAGCGCGCTGATTATGCCCATGGTTACTCTCGTGGTGTTATTCGGTGCGGTGATCTATTATGTGGGTTACATTTTTCCGGCAACGGCAAACCTGTTCAGAAAGTTCAATATCGAACTTCCCCCGATGACCCGGGGAACACTGGCGTTGAGTGATTTTCTCGTAGAGAATATGATGATCATCGTTATCGCCATTGCCATTCCCATTATCGCGGCCGGGAGGTTCTTCAGCACTGAAAAGGGGCGCTTTATTCTTGACAAGTACATCTGGAATGTTCCGATCATTG
>CAZWIN010000191.1:0-5968 GCA_964633855.1 uncultured Chitinophagales bacterium | reverse complement strand
GGCTGGCTTTCAATGGTAGTAGATTCCATTATTGTAAGCTAGCTATTGAGGTTTCTTGTGGATTTAACTCTTCCAAGGGTTACGTGCGGATGAAACTTGTTCCCGTCCGGTTGTGATGAGAACTGGCTCATTCCACCATTAATGTCCTTCTGTAAGACGTTGATATTTCCCAACAAGTCTTGTACTCCTGCCCAGACTACTTTTGGATGGCGCGTACCCGGGAAGCAACCAATTCCTGCATACTTCAGCTTAAGAGTGGGATATTGTGCGCATGTCCCCCCAAGATAAGAAACGATTTCAGGTAACAGGTCTGATCGAACGTCACCAAGGAATTTCAACGTTGTGTGGAGCTTTTCCGTAGGCTCCCATTTCACATCGGCATTGGAAGCCCGCAGCCTCTCACGAATTACAGCAATCTGCAGCTTGATTTCAGGTGGTGTTTCAATGGCAAGGAAGAGGCGGAGGGTAGCCATAGTGGGGCGTGGAGGAATGGATAGATGGAGTATTGGATAAATGGATTGATGGAAGAGGAACTGAGATCGATTTGAAGATGAGCGAGATTAACCTGCTCTCTTGAGCGTACCTGAGATTGTGCCCTTCTTGGAGTCTATTTCAACTGTATCGCCCCAATGAGGTACTCGCTCCGATAAGAGATCCGCGATTCTCTCAAGGTCGCGGCTGTGTTGTTTGAGAATTACATTTGTCTTGTGTTGATGATCTTCAAGGCGTCCAACGCGGGAATTCAAACTACCGAGTTGTTTGTTTGTCTCGCGCTGTTCATCAAGCATTTGACTGACTAATTCGACCAACCTGCCGTTTTCAGGCATACTATTTCTCCTCTACTGAAATTTAGCTTGAAGGGGAGTGACTGTCAAGATCATTTCTCGCTGAAAAGCGGCCTCCCTATAAGTAAAGAACGAATTCAGGGAACAGGAGGCGAGGATGGTTTTGACTGGCGTATCTCGTGCTCAACCAGCTTAGGCGGGCCAAGTTTCGTTATCTCGTACCCTTGCGGATAAGTTCTGTTTTTGTCGTCTGTGAAGAAATGCGGTTGGGTTCTGGGAGGGAGGAAGCGGATAATCCTACCCCGGAGCTTCAGCAGACCAGTGACAAAAGGCCTCATTCCCGGAAAAGGTTTTGGGAAACCAAACGATTGAAGCATTGAATCATCAAGAAGTGCATAGATTCCTTGCCGCACAAGTGGGGCGAATATGCCCGGCAGCCAGGAAGCAAACAGGTCTCTTGTCGATGAGCCGACGCGCTGGTTTGATTCCGTAAACCGGAAGTACTTTTGCTCATACTCAAGATTGAATCTCTCAAACTCTTCGTATGACGGCGGAATGTCTTTGATGCCCATGCGCTTGCCTACTTCACGCCAGAAGCAGTAGTATCCCTTCTTCTCCACTTCGCAGGGTTTACGCCAGCCGAACTTATCAATCCAGCGGACCGGCTCGTAAATGAACGTAGAAAGGACGTACAGATAATCTTCGTTGGAGATTTTGTAATGACTGTGTGCCCAGTTCATTCGCTCCAGTGCTTCTTTACCGCGCCCTTCTTCGTATCCCCACTTGCACATCTCGGCAACAATCAATGATGTATCATCATAACGTCGTTGTGTCCGCTGGTGAAACTCACCGGTTCGATCAAGCAAAGCGGAAATGCTCGGGACGCAGTACGTTCTGTAGAGTGCAATCTCAAGAGCGCGGATTGAATCCCAGGAGAATTCATAGCCGAACGAGAGGTACATGATCCTCATGTTGTCACGTTCGGGATCGAGTTGTTTGATTTGGTTGAGGATGGTGAAGCGAGACATGATAGAAGGTTTTCAGGCTGTGGAGACAGTGGTTAGTCGATTTTCAACAGTCTTCTCCGCACCAGCTCCAGCGCCGCCTGCGCCGCCCGCTCCTTTGTTCTCCGACGGTTGTCCCCGAGATTGAACTTGAGTGCAAGAGTTGTCTCTTTGTCCGAGTAGCCGATCCATACAAGCCCGACAGGCTTACTGATTGAGCCGCCGGTTGGTCCGGCAATGCCGGTTGTCGAGAGGCCAATGTCTGTGCCCGCAACGGTACGAACTCCCGCCGCCATAGCTTCAGCAACTTCCTTGCTTACTGCTCCGTGAGTTGCAATCAATTCTTCAGGAACACCGAGAAGTTGTATCTTGGATTCGTTGCTGTATGCAACAACACCCTGTCGGAAATAGTTTGAGCTGCCGCTGACGTCCGTCAGCCTGTCTGTGACAAGCCCGCCGGTACATGATTCCGCAACAGCAATGGTGAGTTCTTTCTCTGTGAGGATTCTCCCGAGCGCTTCTTCAAGCTCATCATCGTTTATCCCATAAATATATTTCTTGACTCTTGCGCGTATCCGCTGCTCCACCTGCCGGATCTTTGCATCGGCCGTTGCTTCTGTTCGTTCCTGAACTGTAATACGCATACGTACTCCCGTTGCGGAAGGAAGAAACGCAAGCTTTGAGCCGCGGAGGATTTCGTCAATATTGCCAAGCTGGTGAGCGAGAGTGCTTTCGGCAATGCCACTTGTCCGGAGAGTAAGGTGGCGAATCACAGAACCCTGCACCTTGCCGGCAAGATACGGAATAACGGTTTGGTCAATCATCTCCTTCATTTCGTACGGTACACCCGGCAGTACAATGAAGTACTTCTTGTCCTGATCGAACAACATGCCGGGCGCCGTTCCGACAGGATTTGGCACAACGACTGCTTTACGCGGAACAAGTGTCTGGCTTTCATGCGATGCAGTCCAGCCGATGTTGCGCTTCTTCAGAAGCTCGCCTACGTGTTTGCGTACATCCTCGTTGACAACGAGGTCAGTATCAAAAAACTGACAGGCAGCGGTGCGGGTAATGTCGTCATGCGTGGGGCCAAGTCCGCCAGTAACAATGCACACGTCGCTGCGTGACCGGGCCTCGGCGAATGATGCAAGGATGGCTTTCATCTCATCGCCGACAGTTGTCATGCGCTCCACGCTGACACCGATGGAGTTCAGCTGTTCAGCAATGTATGCCTGGTTGGTATTGATGACTTGCCCGATAAGCAGTTCATCGCCGATGGTGAGGATTTCTGCTTTCATATGCTGGCAGAATTAGTCACAAAGGCACTAAGACACAAAGCATTCACGAAGCGTAGTGTCCATTGTTTAGTGATCTCTTTGAGTCTTTGTGGCTTAGTGGCAGAATTTTCAAAATATTCGTGGTCATAAGAGCACAAAGGAAAGGAGGATAAAAGCAAACGGTCATAAAAAGTATCTAATACTCAAGAGGATAAGATGTGTTGCGATGTTTGCATAGATTCCCGCAACAACATCATCAAGCATGATGCCCCAACCGTTCGGGATATGCTCGCATTGACGGGCGGGGAACGGCTTTACAATGTCGAAGAGTCTGAAAGCAATGAACGCTATTCCGATGCTTAAAAAAGATTTCTCAACAAAGGCAAGGCTGATGAGCATGCCAATAATTTCATCAATCACTACAATTGAAGGATCAGGGGCCGTATGTCCGCCTCCCTGGAATTTTTCCTTGGCGAACTCTGCGGTCTTGGTAAGCTTGTTTCCTTGGTAGAGAGCCACCTGATCGGAAACAAATGCGCCAAGAACAAAGCCGCCCAGAATTAGGGGGTACAGAACAAAGGGGCTATCGAATCCCGGGATGACATAAATGAACACGCCGACGAGCGAGCCGAATGTTCCCGATGCCCAAGGAATGTATCCGGAATAGAAGCCCGTCGCAAGAAACGTGGCCAAAGTGGAAGGCTTTGGCGGCGCGTTATTCTGTGGCTCGGTATCTGGCATAGAGTTCAAGGAGAAACTTTCGGTTATCGAAGAGATAGAGTATGCCGGTGCCAACAGTGGAAAGCGTTACGCCAAGCATCATGCCGAACAGCACTTGTTGGTGCATCAATGTGTCAATGGTGTCGCCCCATTCGCTGTAAATCGCCGGGACGGTTTTCGCAACATACAGCAGGAGGATATAATAGATGACGACAAACTGTCCGAATGTTTTTGCCTGGGCGCTTTTTGAAGTGACGATAGGCTGGTCTTCGTATTCGGCATATACACGAAGTCCCGTGATAAGGAAATCGCGGACAATGACAATCCACACCATCCAGGCGTCAATAAGCCCGAGATAGACATACACAAGCAACGCGGCGGAGGAGAGAATTTTGTCGGCAAGGGGGTCAAGGAACTTTCCCCAGCGCGAGGTATCCCCGAACTTCCGAGCAACCCAGCCATCATACCAGTCGGTGAGCGCCGCAACAACAAACACTATAAGGGAAAGTTGTTTATTGAATGGTGAATCGGAGATCAGCAGCAACGCAAAGACTGGAGTGAGAACAACCCTCAGCAGTGTGAGTTGATTGGGGAGCGTTAGTTGTAGTTCAATCTTCTGCAACTGGTGTCCGGCCTGGTGTTGACTTCGTGTCTCTTTGAGTCTTGGTGACTTCGTGGCAGAAAAACAGGAGGAACAAAAAAGCCATCAGCGTTGACACCGATGGCCTGTTCAGAGTACAAGCTTGTGCAGACCGTTCAGGCTGCTTTCAGCACCTTGTTGGATTTAATGCAGGTGGTGCACACGGTCAAACGCTTTGTGCGTCCATTGACGTTCGCGCGGACTTCCTGCAGATTCGGCAGCCAGCGCCTGCGGGTAGCATTGTGAGCATGACTGATATTATTGCCGCTAACGGGCTTTTTCCCGCAGATATCACACATTTTTGCCATTGGGGTATCCTAAGACTGGTTTTGAAGTGGAATAAATATAGGAAAAAATGGGGTTGAGTGCAAGACCGAAATCCTCGCATCAAAGATTCCCAGTCTTCCGGTTTTGAGGGAAAAGACCAAAAGTCGAATGTGACTACTTTTAAGTTGCTACTCATAGTGTCCTTAACTATCTTCGATCCATGGCTTTGCCTCAAAAACACATACTCTCTTGTATTACAGTATTGTCTCTGCTGTTTTGTATTCCATTGTGGCAAACTCAATCAGTGGGGCCAGCGGACACAGGTGTCAAGCAATTACAGCTTACCGGAGCGAGCGCCTTACCCAGCCCAAATCCCGTTCCAGCATGGACAGATCGTAAATACGAACCATCCGGTACGAGGGATGAGTTTCACCCCGGAATACCTCTCCTCACCAACAAGTTCAAACATTACCAGGCCTTTATTCTTTTCCCACGTGCCTTTTGCACACTGGATGTTGTCCGCTGTGTGTATGTCCGCTACTGGCCGCGTGACCCTCCCGTCGCGTAGTATCCCGATTCACATCTCCACTCGTTAATCAAAACTTACAGGTATTTCCGCTTGCCATCCATTTTTCGGAAGGGAGTGGTTTATGCCGCGTTTACTTTCTTGCCATGGGAGAACTACGATGACAACTCAACATTCATCCGAAAAACAAACAGATGAACCTCAGGGATTTCCACTTCAGCTAAAAATTCTGCTTCTGGTAATTGCTCTTGGACTCGCTGTTTTGATTTTGAAAGTGATGGGTATTCTCTAAAAGGAGCCTTATGACTACGTCTGCGTTAGTAACAATGATTATTACTTGGAGTGTCACTCTATTTTTTGTGACCCGTTTCCTGATCAAGGTGATCAAGACTCCACAAGAAAAGGAAAAACAAACCGAGTGACCCTTACCCTTTCGTTGTAGACGGGCGATCTTGAGGGGTTGTCACCCTTGAATATCTTTGCTTCATTATGTACAATGCTTCAAGCGTATGACAATCCTTGGAATCGAAACATCCTGTGATGAAACCTCTGCCGCGGTTGTGGCAGATGGAGAAGTACGCGCCAACATCATTTCCTCCCAGCTTGTGCACGCGCGTTATGGGGGGGTTGTGCCGGAGTTGGCTTCTCGCGCCCATCAAAGAATGATTATCGAGGTTGTAGAGGAATCGCTAAAGTCTGCCGGGGTAAAAAAACTGGAACTTCACGGTGTGGCGGCAACTCAGGGGCCC
>CAZWIN010000190.1:0-5984 GCA_964633855.1 uncultured Chitinophagales bacterium | reverse complement strand
AGCAAAAACGCACTACTGGCTAACAACTATGGTGCTTCGGCTTTGGGGATAGTTTCCTCAATTCCAGGCGGCCCTGGAGTTATTGATAACAATGCTATTGCAGAAATTGCTGGATACATTCCACCGGCAATAGCATCATTCCTTTTAACAAGCCAACAAGATCCTGAGAGAATTATTGATCAACAACGGAGTTCGGGTGTGAATACTATTCAGATCTGCGATCGGATGGCGGTGAGCGGCTATGCCCGTCTTCGGAATGCCATGCCCGGCGTAGGAATTGTCCAGGTGATTCATGTATCATCACGTGAATCAGTAGCAGAGGCTATAGCCATAGAAGAACATGTTGATGCAATATTGCTTGATTCAGGTAATCAATCGCTCAAGATCAAAGAACTCGGCGGTACAGGCCGCGTCCACGACTGGTCACTGAGCCGGGAAATACGTGAGAGTGTGAATGTTCCTGTATTTCTTGCCGGTGGGTTGAATGCGGAAAATGTTGCGAGTGCTATCCAGCAGGTTGGCCCGTTTGCGGTGGACATTTGCAGTGGCGTTCGTACAAACGGCAAACTTGATGAGATAAAACTGAAACTATTCTTCAAAGCGGTGCGCGACTCAGAGACGAATAACCTGGTGTTATAGGAATGTTGCGGTAACGAGTACTATCAGTCTGAAAATTCAGACTCGTTTGTAGCTTCTGAACGCATAAAGAAATTGTCTGAAGAAGTGTGGGGGGAATGCAGCTTTTAAGCCATACTCCTGTGCTTTCTCGCCTTCCGGCAAGTAGGCCGTGCCAAACACCCAGTCCCAAATTGCCAGCTTCGTCGAAAAATTGCGGTTTCGTCCTTTGCCTGTTGTATGATGCCACCGGTGCATCTCCGGGCCATTGATGAACATCTGCAGCCTGCCTGAGTTGATGTCCAGGTTCGAATGAATGTACATTCCCCAAACAGCGCTGACAACACCTTTGTATGCGACAATCTCCGGTGAAGCACCAAGGAGAATAATCGGCGTGAACTCTACTGTCTGGTTGATGAGTATTTCGAACGCATGTGAGCGGGAACCAGAGAGCCAATCCACGGTTTTGGGCGAATGGTGTGCTTCGTGAAGACGCCAGAGGAATCTGTTGTTGTGCTGCCACCGGTGCATCCAGTAGATATACAGATCATGAGTGACAAGAAACAAAAGAAGCTGTAACCAGATCGGCCATCCGGCAAGAAGGTGCAGCCTTGACATGCCGGTCCAGTGATCAACATTGGCAATAATGTAAGAGAAGATGACTATGCCAAGAATGTAGCTTTGAGCAATAGTATACAATGCCAGATCGTCAAAAAAACCTTCGCGAAACACAGCTTGGCCGGAATTATACGGAAATATCCGCTCAAGGATTACAAATACAACAGCCGCCAATGCAATTACAGTCATTGAAATCAGTTCTGGTTTCGACATGCTGGCGAAATAATTGGAAATGAATTGAAGGATACTCTCAACCATTGTTTTCTAGAATCTGTCTGAAGTGTGAAACAGAAATGGTGACAGGGGAGGTCGAATACGATCTCAATGTCACCATGAGGAACGTAAATGTTGTTCGCTAGCTTACCGGAACAGTTGTGATGCGGCGAAGTTTCTTGCGTTGGTCAAGTTCTGCTTCATATACTCTTTTGACTCCGTCGCCAAGGGCCTTTTCAATATCCCGGATATTTGATACCAGCCTGATGAATCCACCCACTTCCACTGAGGCTGCCTGATCGCTTCCCCACATGGCGCGGTCCAGTGTGATATGCCTTTCAATAAATGTAGCGCCAAGTGTTACCGCCGCCCATGTCGGTGCAAGCCCGACCTCGTGGCCGGAATACCCGATCGGACAGGAGCTATATCTGCTCTTCAGTGTTTGGATCATCCGCAAATTCAATTCATGAGGCGGGCACGGATACGTTGATGTCGAATGAGCGATGAGGAGATTCTCCGTCCCTACAGTTTGTACTGCTAGGTCAATTTCCTCGCTTGTTGACATCCCGGTGGAGATGATCAATGGGCGACCGGTTCGTTTCTTTGTGAGTAGGAGGTTGGTATCGGTCAATGATGCGGATGCTGCTTTATAACAGGGTGGATGGAATTGTTCCATGAATGCCACAGCCTCTTCATCCCAGCACGAAGCAAACCAGAGAACACCCCGCTCTTTACAATGCCTGTCTATCTCGGCATATTCTCTAACATCAAACTCTACCTTGTGCCGGTAATCTATGTATTTCATCCTTCCCCACGGAGTATCACGTTCGATATTCCATTGGTCTCTTGGTACACATTTCTCCGGGGTCCGTTTTTGAAATTTTACCGCATCACATCCGGCGAGCACAGCACCATCAATCAATTTTCTGGCAATGTTCAGGTCCCCGTTGTGATTGATGCCAATCTCTGCAATGACGAAAACCGGTTGCCCATCACCGACAGGCTTCCCTCCGATGGTAATAACAGTGTTTTGCATGTTTCCCCTTTCACCCCAATGTTTCAATAATGACGACCCTTCCTAAATGTAGCGGAAGAGAAGGCTTATTGGTCGCCGCGCAATTGCAATATCCATTCTGCAAAATCCCTGAAAGCGCCATACCCGCCATCAATTGTTGAGTGATGGTGGGAAGATCTGACTATAACCGGAAGCGCATCGTGTGGTGTGCCGGTCAGGCCAAACTTGTGTATCTGTTGCATTATGCCAAGGTCATTTACGTCATCCCCAATATACGCGAACTCTGCAATTGTGAGGCCGGAGGATTTCATGATTTCCGGAAGGTGCGCCAGTTTGTCCTTGATTCCTAAGAACAAATACTGAACAAGCAGCTTCTCGGCTCTCTTTCGGACGATTTGGGAATCTTCGCTGGTGATGATGGCGGTTTCTATCCCGGCTTTACGGAGGATATCCACCCCCATGCCATCACGACGGGAGAACCTGTAGAGTTCCTCTCCCTTTGCAGAATAGTAGATACCGGTGTCCGTCAAGACGCCGTCCACATCAGTCAGAACAAGCTTGATGTTCTTTGATCGGCGGCGTAATTGGGCGAGAGTCAATTTCTTATGTATGTGTAAGTGTTTTACCACGCAGTCCACCCTCCATCAACCACGAGGTTTGCTCCTGTCATATAATTTGATGCATCACTGGCAAGAAAAACCAACGCCCCTTTGTAGTCGGTCGGCTGTGCCATTCGTCCGAGAGGCGTCCTCGCGGAATAATTCTCAACGAAGTACTCGTCCTGCGAATTCTCGACTCCGCCGGGGGAAAGTGCGTTCACGCGGACTCCGGATTTTCCCCAGTATGTCGCCAGAAACCTTGTGAACGAAATGACTGCGCCCTTGGTTACCGGATATGCTGCAGATTTGTAGAACGATTGCGTACCGTCAGGCTTTTTGTACAACGCTTGGTCCGGAGCGACAATTCCATATGTTGAAGCGATGTTAATGATGCTTCCGCTGCCACGTTTTGCCATTTCAGTTCCCAATATTTGTGAACAAAGAAATGTCCCGGTAATGTTCACATCGAGAGACTTTTGCCACAACTCAAGGGGATAATTCTCGAATTTCGAAAGCTCCTCAGCTGCAGAGGGGCTTTCAAACATATCGTTAATTGCAGCATTATTCACCAGAACATCAGCTCTGCCGAATTTCTTCAGGATGCTGTCAAGTAGCTGTTGTACAGACACCCTTTTGGTAATATCTGTTCCTGTACCGAAACATTGAGTATGGTGGTGTGAGGTTAGTTCTTTGGCGAATTCCACACATTGCTCTTCATGAATATCGGCAACGACAACATGCGCGCCTGCTTCGGCAAGGGCATGACAGTGCTGCTTACCCAACAGTCCCAGCGCGCCGGTGATAATCCCGACACGCCCTTTCAGCGAGAAAAGCGTATCGGCCGTCATCCCTTTTTGGTGCCTTCAACTTTCTGCTTTGGATTGAGGTTGAAATTACTGGTTTTACGGAACACAGGCTCAACAGGCTCACCGCGCAAATATTCCTTTATTCTGCCTTCGGAGACAGCCGTTTTGAGAATGGGGAGAACTTCCCGGTAGGTGCTCAATGTGTAAGCCACGTCTTCATCAGTATGAGAGAAGGACATATTATGAAAGCCGCCCCAAAGGACTCCCCGCTTTATCATCTCCTGCTGAACCAGTGATTTCATCTCGAGCGGGTTCCCTGCTTTCTGGTCAAAAGAAATAATCGTACGGCAATCGAATCCGGAGCATTTCGTATACTCCATCCCAAGTTCTTGCGCGATGGCATTGTACCCGTCTTTCAATTTTTTCCCTTGTGCTGCAAGATGTTCATTGACACGCTTTGCCTTCAACTCCTGTATCGTTGCCTTTGCTGCTGCGAGCGACAGGGCTTCCCCGCCGAATGTGGTAAAGAAGAAGATATCTTTTTCACACAGGGTCATGATTTCTTTGCGGCCTGTGAGAATGGATATCGGCATGCCGTTGGCAACGGCTTTGGAAAAACATGCAAGATCGGCCTTCACTCCAAAATATGCCTGGGCTCCGCCCAACGCCAGCCGGAATCCGGTCCACATCTCATCGAATATGAGTAATATCCCGTGCTGTTCGCACAGTTCCTTCAGCTTGTGGAGAAAATTATCCTTTGGTGCATCAAACACCACAGGCTCAAGAATGATGCATGCGACATCGTCATCAATTGAGTCAATAACGGATTGCAGGTCATTATAGTTGAAGGTAAACGACATGTCCTGTGTTGCTTGTGGAATGCCTTTATTGCGGTCTGTGACGGCAATGTACCAGTCATGCCAGCCGTGATAGCCGCAGCAGAGAACCTTGTTCTTGCCGGTGTATGCCCGTGCCAGTCTGATTGCCGCCGATGTTGCATCGCAGCCGGTTTTTGAATAACGAACCATCTCGGCATTAGGAACGCATTCGCGTACAAGCTCAGCGACTTCGACTTCAAGCGGATGCATTTGGGAGAAGGTGATGCCGTCAGCAAGCTGGGCTTTGATGGCATCATCAACGGGTGGATAGCAATACCCCAGTGAAACAGGGCCGATGGCCATCATGTAATCAATATACTCGTTGCCATCAACATCCCACACGTGCGAACCTTTCCCCCGTTGGATGTACTTCGGGGCAACGCCTTTGACGTACTGCCCGGGCCCCTTTGCAAGGGTTTGTGTCAATGCGGGTATGAGGCCCAGCGCACGTACATAGTACTCGTCAGATTTGTGAATTGAGGGATAGTTGGTATTGGCTATGACCTTGTTCGGCATATTGAAATCATTCCTTTGGTGTGCTGATTAATCCGCATCCCATTCATTCATGATCGTGTCTGCGATCTGCTGTCCAGTGAAGCCTTCATACTGCAAGACATCATGGAGCAGGGCAGGTTTGAACCATCGCTCCTTTAAGGCGATGGGGTGAACACTTGCTTTCAGTCCTCGCTTCAAAAGAATTTCTGCAACGATGGAGTATAATCCACCGGTAAGAAAATGATCTTCAACGGTAACAAGCAAAGATGTCTCTGCAACTGCCCTCAGTACAGCTTCCTCATCAATTGGTTTTGGCATGCGGATATTAACGAGGCGGACTGAGACACCCTGGCTTTCCAGAATCTCTTTCGCTTTGACAGCCTCGGCAAGGAGAAACCCGTACACAAGAATTGCCACATCCGTGCCGTTCGAGAGTACTTCGGCCTTGCCGATCTGGAATGTGTGTTTGTGCTCTACCACCGGCTTGGAGGCATTATAACGCACGTATGTTGGTGCAGGGCTCCCGATAATTGCTTCCATGCCTTCCACGAGTTCTTCTTCATCAGCCGGACAGAAGATATTCATGTGAGGGATGCCGCGCATGATGGAAATATCCTCTATTGCCTGGTGTGTGGGGCCATTGCCATCGGAAAGAAAGCCCGGCACGCCACCGACGAGTTTGACAGGCAGGTTTCCTATTCCTGCGTCTGTTCTGATGAACTCGAATGCACGCATGGTCAGGAAT
>CAZWIN010000189.1:0-6001 GCA_964633855.1 uncultured Chitinophagales bacterium | reverse complement strand
AAAGATGCGCCCACGAGAATCCCCGGTCAATCTCAAGGGCTTTGTTGAATGCAACGATAGCGGAGTCATTTTTGCGGGCACAGTAATAGTTCCATCCGACAAACGTATTGATAATGGGAGAGAGCGGATCGAGTTCTGCGGCTTTCCTGGTTTCGGCGATTGCATTATCGTGACGCCCGACGATCGTCAGATACTCTGAATTCCAGTGATGTGCAGTCGCGTAACGTGAATCGAGTTCAATTGCCTTGCTGAGGTTCCGCCCAGCTGCATTCCAGTCCCAATCATAGTGGATACTGATATCACCGAGAGAAGCATATGCTTCAGCCAACAAAGGATCGATTTCAAGAGCTTTGTTCGCCGCTGCCTTCGCCCGCTGGAACGCCTCGGCAGGTGATTGCTCACCGAAGACGCCAAGGATAATATACGCGTCCGCCAATCCTGAATAGGCGAGTGCGTAACCCGGATCTGTCTGGATCGACTCGTTGAAGTACGAGACTGCCTTGTGAAGATTCTCTGCCGTTCTCTTTCCCCAGTAATAGCGCCCCTTGAGATAAAGCTGGTAGGCCTCAACATTTTCAGTATATCGTTTAGTCAACCGTTGTTCCTCTTCTCCAGTCAAGCGCAAACGCAATTTCTCCGAGATCTGTTTTGCAATCTCTTCCTGAACTGTTATTATGTCGCTCATGTCCCGGTTGTATTGCTCACCCCAGAGTTGCGCCTGCTTCTGAACATCGATGAGTTCCACCTGGACATTCAGGTTTGTTCCGCGAAGAACAATTCTTCCCGTCAACACCGCCTTCACATCGAGTTCCTTTCCGATCTTCTGTGCCTGGGCATCCTGCCCTTTGAACTGAAATACAGTGCTACGAGGAAGAACTCGCAGAGAAGAGACTTCGGAGAGGGAGTTGATAAGCGACTCAGTGATTCCATCGCTCATGTATTCGAGATCCTTGTTGTCGCCGACATTTGCAAAAGGAAGAACCGCAATGGAATCGATTGTCGTGTCTCCGCGGCCAAAGAGAAGAAAACCCGCAACCACAGCGGCGAGAGCAACAAGGACTGGAATAAGGGTTCCAGCACGAAAGAGTTTTGATGGCCCTGATGGTTGCTTTCTATTCTCGTGATGTGCCGGTGATGAAGATAACGTAGCACCGCTCCGAAGCAATGAAAGATCATTCACCACATCCTGCATGGATTGATAACGCGCATCGGGGGTTTTCTCCAATGCATGCTTCAGAATCTGTGTCAGCCCCGAAGGGATGTTCTTGTTGAAATTCTCAATCGGTTGTGGTTCCTCGTTAACGATGGAGTACATGATCGCAGCCTCGTGCTCGCCACGGAACGGGAGTTTTCCGGTAAGCATCTCAAAGAACAGAATCCCGAATGCAAAAATATCGCTTCGCTGGTCGGCTTCTCTTCCCTGAATTTGTTCCGGTGACATATAGGCAACCGTGCCCACCGTACTCGAAGTCCGTGTAAGCCTGAGTGAGCCTTTCAACTTTGCGAGACCGAAATCCATCACCTTGGCCTGTCCCTTTGAGGTCAGCATGATGTTATCGGCCTTGATGTCCCTGTGGACGATGTCTTTGGAATGAGCTTCTTGCAGGGCTTCGGCAATCTGTATTGCCGAGACTATCGCATCATCAACTTTCGCAAATGGAAGCTTTTCGCGCAGCGTTCCTCCTTCAACAAATTCCATGGAGATGAACATGTGTCCTTCATGTTCATCGACTCCATACACCGTACAGATGTTATTGTGGTTCAGTCCGGCGGCGGCCTGTGCTTCTTGAAGGAAGCGAGACTTGTCGGTTTCATTCTGATTAACCCGGTCAGGGAGAAACTTAAGTGCAACGACGCGCTTGAGTTTGGTGTCTTCGGCTTTGTACACCACGCCCATACCGCCCTCGCCCAATTTCTCGAGAATCTTATAGTGCGAGATAGTCTGGCCGGACATATCCATCTTCACTTATCCACCTTTCTTCATTCCATTTGTTCCCCGGTACTCGAGCGACAGCACCGTGATGTCATCGGTCTGATTGGCCTTGCCTATGTATTTCAGTACATCACCAATGATACCACGTATCAGTGTGCTCAACGCATCCGGCGTATACTTTGCAAGGTACGCCAAAAGTCGGTCGTCATTATACAATTCCTGCATCTCATTCATTGCCTCGGTGACGCCATCAGTATAAAGGACGATCCTATCGCCGGGATGACATTGAATCTCCTTTGTTTCAAATGTGAAAGGTTCAATCTTACCAAGAATTATTCCAGCCGTATCCTCCACTTGTGCTATTGATGAGGCCTTTCGTACCATGAACGGAAGGTTGTGTCCGCCGTTGCAATACCGAATAACTCCAGTGTTCGTCTCCATGACGCCGTAGAATACGGTAACAAACATGCTCGCGTCGCTTTCCGGAATGAGCATGGTATTTACTTTCGAGAGACATTCCGCCGGATCGAGTACTTGTGAGGCGATTCCCTTGATCATGGTGCGGGCAACCGCCATATAAATAGCTGCCGTGATTCCTTTCCCCGATACGTCACCTATTACGAAACCGAGATGAGTATCATCAATCAGGAAGTAATCATAGAAGTCGCCGCCGATGTCTTTTGCTGGATGCATCTCTGCATAAATGGAAAACTCGTTCCTGTGCGGGAAGGCCGGATGTTCCTGCGGAAGTATTGTCTGTTGTATACGCGCGGCGGTACTCAGATCGCGTTGAACGGCGTGCAGGCTTTTCCGGTCATCCAGAGCAGCTTTCGCCGCCACGATCTCCTTCATCCCTTTTTCAATCGTCAATTGCAGATCGTTGAAGTCGATTGGTTTCGTCACAAAATCGAACGCACCACGATTCATTGCAGTACGGATATTCTCCATGTCACCGTATGCGGAGACGATGACGGTCTTGAGCACCGGGTTATTTCTCTCCTGCAACCTCTGCAATAGAGTCAGTCCATCCATCTTCGGCATGTTGATGTCGGAGAGGATCAACGTGATATCATCCGCCCTGTTGATCTGGTTGAGCGCCTCTTCACCATTCTCGGCAAAGACAAACTCGTACACATCGCTTTGAATCTGCTTTCTGAACTTCTGCAAGATCAGCATCTGCAGATCAGGCTCATCATCAACCACCATTATCTTGGATAATGTCATACCACTCCGGTTAGTCAGGTATTCTTGTGTTTACTGATCAGTTCGTGTATTTCCTGTTTCAGTGTATCGAAGTCAATCGGCTTGGTGAAAAATTCCTTCGCACCCGACGCCATGGCTTTTCCGTGGTTATCGCTGTCACCGTACGCGGAGATCATGCTGACATGGATATCGGGATATTTGTGTTTGATGATTTCAAGCAGCTCCAGTCCGGTCATGCCCGGCATATTGATATCCGAGAAGACATAGACGACATCGGGCGGCTTTGTGCTATCAAGAATCTCAATCGCCTCCCGGCCGGAAAAGGCGAAGACCAACTCCAGGTCACCAGCCCGGATTTCTTTTCTGAACTTTTGCAGAAAAAGGAGTTCAATATCCCTTTCATCGTCTACGACAAGGAATTTCATGCCGGTTTACTGACTCCTGTTTGATGTTTGGTCATCAATCAAACCCTCGCTTTTGAGGAGAGGGCCGGGGTGCGGTCGCTCATCAGATCGCTCCAACCTCATCCCCTAGAATTTGTACGCATGTCGGGGTGAGGTCGCAAGGAAGGATGATTCATCTATCCATGCAAACTAACGCTAAACGTCGCCCCACCATTGCTATTTGTTTCAATACTCACTTCACCACCGTGAGCTTTCACGATATCATGAGTGATGGAAAGCCCCAGTCCCGTTCCTTGCGTGCCTTTCTTTGTGGTAAAGAACGGTTGCAGGATTTTATCCTTGATAGAATCGGGAATGCCTGGACCGTTGTCTCCAACTTCAAGATCGATCTTGTTTGCCTCACGTCGCGTTTGTACAGTCAGTTTCGGGAGATACGATCCTGACGGCTTGTCTTTGGAATTGACCTTCTCTCTCATCGCATCAAACGCATTCTGGCACAGGTTGATAATCACCCGACTGAAATCTTCGGCGATCAGCGGTACTGTGCCGACAGATGGATCGAGTTCAAGCACAATGTCAACATTTATCGGGTTCTTTCCTGCCCGCATCCCATGAAATGCAAGGTTCACGTATTCCTTCACCAATGCGTTGAGGTCGGTTGGCTCCTTCTTGCCGCTTCCGCCTCGTGAATGTTGCAGCATGGACTTGACAATACCGTCTGCACGGGTGCCATGTTCGACGATCTTCCTCAGATTGGTTCTGATGTCACCGAGAAGTTGAGGGATCTCTCCATTTCGTAATTCAGGGGCGGAGGCATTGATTTCCTGCACGATCTCATCAAGCAGTTCAACCGAAACTGAGGAGAAGTTGTTGACAAAGTTCAACGGATTCTTGATCTCATGTGCTATACCGGCGGTGAGTTGCCCGAGCGAAGCCAGTTTTTCTTGCTGAATGAGTTGGGCTTGAGTAGCGCTAAGCTCAGAGAGCGCTTCTTCAGCTTTTTTCTTCGCTGCCTGCAATTGAACCAGGTCGAGGTGGGCTTGATGCGCTTGCGCCTCAGCGAGTTTCAAATCATTGAAACGGGTGAACGTGAGGTTGAAAACAGCGGCAAACCGCTCGAGCAGTGTGGTGGTTTCATCTGGTTGCTTGTCCGGCGAGGCCATGCCGATAAAGCCCTTGGAGAAATACGCGATGTTTTGCACCCGGCGTGTCTGGGAAAGTCCGCCCTTAAAGGGCACGGAAAGTGAACTGAGATGCTGAAAATACTCCTCCAGCTCTTTCCCCTGCATGTCAATGGTAATAGACTTCTTTCCTTCCTGCCATCCTGCCAACATCTTTTGAAAAGAACCATTGTCATGCAAGTTGGCAGAGAATCCCGTGCTTACTTTGCTTCCGTCCTCATCTGTTATCCAAAACTCGGCATTGCCGCGCTCATCCTTCATGATGGCGATGTACAGACGGTTGGGCGCAATTCCCAATGTAATAAGTTGTCTGAAGAGCACTGCCGCGGTCTCGGCAAGTTCATCAGACTTTTGCATCGCGAGGGTTCTGCCTCGAACTCGTTCCAGACTTGTTTCGATTTGTGCTTCTCGTGTCTGCACTTCAGCCTGCTTGAGATCAAGATATCGCCGAAACGTCAAATCAATAATCGCCTTGAATCGTTGAAGGATGTCGATCTCACGCTCCGGGTAAGGCCTTTCACTCCATGCATAAAAATTTCCCACCGAAAACGGAAAGTAATACCCGTGTTCTGTCTGCTCACGATGTTCACGCCGCGTGTACGGACCTGACAACCGTGCGGCAAGCGCTTCGTAGTATGACCGGAGGGCTTCATCACTGAGGGTGACAAAATAGTTTTCCTGCTTCAGCCAGCACTCGTATTGGTTTTCAAACTCCGGATGCCCCGACATTTCTCCGGTACCAATCAATGGAAGGGAATCACTTTCAAGAGCATTCGCCGCGGCATAGAATATCACGCGGCGGGAGTCCTTCGAAAACAAGGCAACGCCGCATCGTAACGAACCGATACCGAGTTTCGGCAGTTCAGAGAACAGCACACCCATCGTTTCTGAAATGTCGTTACTGGTATGCATGGCCATCGCTTTGCCTCTCACTTTTTCCAGAGAGGCCTCAATGGTTGCTTCCCTTGCCTGTGCTTCTGCTTTTTGCAAGTCAAGGAAACGGGTATAGGTTAAATCAAATACCTGAGCAAAGCGTTTGAAAATATCTTCTTCAGAACAAGGAACCTGCGTGATGATACAGAGGTACCCTTTTGAAAAATATGCAGCATGCAGTTTTTGCCAGTCTGGCCGTTCCAACCCGGCAGTATCCATTTCCTCAAATATTGTCCTTGATACCGGTAAGCTCATCAACCAATTGTAATGCTCCTGCAGCGATTCCCCTTCCAATTCTACTGTCCTGAATGTATCACCATTCAGCCAGCCTTCATATAATGTGGCAT
>CAZWIN010000188.1:0-6019 GCA_964633855.1 uncultured Chitinophagales bacterium | reverse complement strand
GTCTGCGTGATGTCCGGGTCATGCGCGGCAACAGTGTCATAGCACGTGTTGATCTGTACGATTACCTTACCGGTGCCAATCAGACAAATGACATTCGCGTTCAGAACAATGATATTATTTATGTACCGACGCGTGGAAAGACGGTGACAATCCTCGGTGAAGTCCGCCGCCCGGCAGTGTATGAATTGAAGGAAGGTGAAGGGTTTGCCGACCTGCTGCGATTCTGCGGCGGCGTCCTGCCGACTGCATACGATGGAAATGTCCAGATAGACAGGATTACACCCTGGGATAAACGGGGGGGAAATGTTGAAAGCAGGGAGGTTGTGGATATTAACTTGCGCGACGTTCTCTCCTCTTCGCCGAAGAACATACCTCTTCTCGATGCTGACGAAATTCAAGTCTTCTCGGTCCTTGATGAGAAATGGAACTTCGTTGTTATTCAGGGGCCAGTGTGGCGTCCTGGCCGGTATCAGCTGGGTGAGGTCAAAACCATCAAAGGGTTGGTGGCAGCAGCGCTGGGGATACAGCCGAAGACGTATCTCGAACTGGGACATTTGATTCGCTACAATGCCGACCTGATGACACGTCGCATCATGCCGTTTAATCTCGGTAAGCTTCTTGATAACACCAATGCAGATGAACAGTTGATGCCACGTGATACAGTTATTCTCTATTCCACAGAAATAATGGAAGTGAAGGAGAAATTTGTCACGATTCGCGGAAGCATAAAGAAGCCCGGGAGATACCCCTTCCGTACAGGAATGACACTCGCAGATCTCATTCCCCTTGCGGGTGGTTACACCGAGGATGCGGAACTTCTGGATGCGGAAGTTTCGAGAATAACACCACGCGGATTGGGAGGTGACTCGCTTGCCATCATTCTCCATCCTTCAGTACCGGTGACATTTTCGGTGGATGCATCTGATCAGCAGGCAGCACCCGCTCCACCCTTTATGATGCAACACCGTGACGAAGTCTTAATCCGGCCGAATCCTTTCTATAAAACCCAGCTTGATGTAACGATTTCCGGCGATGTTCACTATCCCGGAGTGTACAGTATTTCTCGACGGGGCGAGCGGCTATCGGAGTTGCTTCAGCGAGCCGGAGGTCCGACGCGCACTTCATACATGGGTGGTGCGCAGTTCTTCCGGAACAACAGAAGAGTGTTACTGGATTTCAAGGAAGCATACGAGGAAAAGAATGAGCTTCATGACGTTATTATGCATGGAGCGGACAGCATTTACATTCCATCAACACCTCACACCGTGTTTGTCACCGGCGAGGTGAATAACCCGGGCTTGTTGTCCTTTATCGATGGCAACGATGTCATGCAATATATCAACCGTGCCGGCGGACTCACGGATAGCTCCAACTATGCAGTCTTGATCAAGCCAACAGGAGAATCACGAAGAGTGAATTTCGGTTTGTTCAGCAGTGACCCGGATGTGCCGGAAGGCTCAACCATTCATGTTATCAAAGTCCCACCGCCCGCCGCGGAGAGCCAGCCAGTGGATATCGGGGCTACTATCAAGGACGTGTTTGCAATTCTTACGAGCGCTGCTACCCTGGCGTTTATCGTCTGGCAGGTTTCACAGTAACCGATGCCGGAACGAATGGATCAACTGCAGGAACCCTTGTCCGAGACACAACACTCCTTTCAGGAGGTCGTGACACCGGTTGTTCAGCATTGGCGTTACATTCTCATTGCCGCGTTGATCGCTGCAGTAATTACCCTCGCTGTGAATGTTCTACTTCCTGTCTACTACAAATCCACGGCAACACTGCTTCCGGAAACGGAAAAGGGTAAACTCTCTGCCCTTGAGCAATTTGCCGATGTTGCACAGCTTGCTGGCGTAAAAATGCCTGGCAGCGAAGTTTCCCGCCTGTATCCCGTGATTGTTTCCAGCGAGACCGTTCTTCGCAGTATCATCGAGAAGAAATATAAGACGAATCGCTTTGCTGACTCTGTCAACCTCATTCAATTCTTTGAGTTTGATGAAGATACTCCTGATGAAAATATGTATGAAGCGCTGAAGAAACTGGAAAAACTCCTCTCCACTTCGTTCGAGTCCAAAACAGGGATTGTTGAGATCGGTGTGGAGATGCCGGAGCCGCAACTTGCAGCGGATGTAGTAAACGCCATCATCGGTGAGCTGGACAAATTCATGCGGCTGAAAAAAGTAACTTCTGCCACGGAGCAGAGAAAGTGGGTGGAAGTACGTTTGAAGCAAGTGCAGGAGGAATTGCGCGATGCAGAAGAAAAGTTGAAGAATTTCAGAGAGAAAAACAGGCGCGTGATGGATTCTCCCGAACTGTTGTTGGAACAAGAACGCCTCCTGCGCAATGTGCAGGTAAAATCAACGGTCTTTATCGAACTCACCAAGCAATCGGAGTTGGCGAAGATCGAAGAGGTGAAAAATATAACTGTGGTGAACGTGCTTGATCCCGGACGCCCACCGGTGAAAAAGGAGCGCCCAAAACGGGTGTTGAACACAGTAATTATTTTCCTGTTGGTATTTTTCCTCTCATCTCTTTATTTCATTATCCGGTCACTGTATGAGGAGACGATAAGGAAATCATTCGGGTTGCCCTTGAGGACATGATACCGGCATACCTACGGTCGGTTTTCTCTCAACACAACAGGGTGAATGTCCTGGGTGTCGGAATTCACCCTGTTTCTTTAAAAGTTGCTGTGGATCGCACGATTGGCTGGGCATTGGAAAAGAAGGGCACCCCCCGTGGCGTATGTGTGTCTGGAGTCCATGGCGTTATAGAGGCACAAGACAATGTGGAATTTCGCCGGATACTGAATAATGCCGACCTGAACGTTCCGGATGGTATGCCGATGGTCTGGGTTGGACGTTTGGCCGGGTTTGAAATGATCGGACGTGTTTTTGGCCCCGATTTGATGCTTCAAGTATGTAAGGAATCCGCGCAATATAGGATGTCGCATTTTTTTTATGGTGGAAATGAAGGTGTGGCTGAGAAGCTGGGCGAGACATTGAGCGCCATGTTTCCGGGTGTTAGAGTCGCAGGAACATTTTGCCCTCCGTTCCGGGAGCTTCAGGAGAAAGAACGTAGCGAGATGATCTCGATGATTAACGCAAGCCGGACTGATTTTCTTTGGATTGGGTTGAGCACTCCCAAGCAGGAGCGGTGGTTGCAAGAGATGTTGCCTCACCTCAACGTGAGCGTGGCTTTTGCGGTTGGGGCGGCGTTTGATTACAATACAGGAAGACTCAAACGAGCGCCTGGATGGATGCAACAAGCGGGGTTGGAATGGTTCTACCGGCTGATGCAGGAGCCGCGGCGTTTGTGCCGCCGGTATCTTGTCAATAATCCGCGGTTTGCTGCTCTTATGCTGATGCAATTGTTACGGTTGAAATCATATTCAATGCACCACGATGGCTAAGGAGTAATGAAAAAAGCTCTTGTTACAGGTGCGGGTGGTTTTATTGGAAGTCATCTCGTACGGAAACTGAAGAAAGATGGCTATTGGGTGCGTGGTGTTGACCTCAAGCATCCTGAATTTACGCCGACGATTGCAGATGAATTTGTTATCGGTGATTTGCGCGAGCAACAGATCGTCCGTGATGTTGCAGATCTTCCATTTGATGAAGTCTATCAACTTGCCGCCGACATGGGTGGTGCAGGATATATCTTCACCGGAGATCATGATGCGGAAGTAATGCATAATTCCGCGACAATCAACCTGAATATGGCTGAACAGTGCAGACGAGCGGGAGCCGGAAAACTATTTTATTCATCCTCGGCGTGCATGTATCCCGCATATAATCAGGAGGATCCCAATAACCCGAAATGTTCGGAAGATTCGGCGTACCCGGCTGCTCCCGACAGTGAGTATGGCTGGGAGAAGCTTTTTAGTGAACGGCTTTACCTGGCATATCATCGCAATCACGGTATGAACGTGCGCGTGGCGCGGTTTCACAATATTTTCGGCCCTGACGGGATATGGCAGGGTGGACGCGAAAAAGCACCGGCGGCAGTGTGCAGGAAAGTTGCCGAAGCGAACGACGGCGGGGATATTGAAATCTGGGGCGATGGAAAACAGACACGGTCATTTCTCTACATTGATGAATGTATCGAAGGCGTGCAGCGTTTGATGAGATCGGATTTCATCGGACCGGTGAATATTGGTTCGGAAGAAATGGTAACGATTAATCAGCTTGCGCACATGGTGATCGGGATTTCAGGGAAAAACTTGAGTGTGCGGAATGTCCACGGCCCAACGGGAGTCCGCGGGAGAAATTCCGATAACGCCCTCATCAAACAACAACTCGGTTGGGAACCTTCCTGGAATCTCAAATCGGGACTCGAAAAGACCTATCGTTGGATTGAGAAACAGGTGGTTGAATCCCGCGTGAACGCGTGAAGCATCTTCGGGACAAGGTGTAACGGCTGCCGGAGCGCATGTCACGGAAAAGAATCCTTATCCTTGCTCAAACACCTCCGCCATTTCACGGACAGGCTGTTATGCAGAGTCATCTCGTGGCGGCACAATGGAATTGGTGCGAGAAGAAGCACATACGCCTGAACTTTTCCGATGCCATTGAAGAAGTTGGCAAGCCCGCCGTCTTCAAATTGTGGCGCCTTCTGATTGTCCTGTCCAGACTACTTGCAGAACGGTTCCGTGGCCGGATAGATGTTGTATTTTACCCTCCATCCGGGCCACACAGAGTTCCTTTCCTTCGCGACGTTGTTATTCTGTTGTTTACTCGCCTGCTTGCACATAAACTCATTTTGCAATTTCATGCCGGCGGATTCGACCGGCTTCAATGGATTCTCTCAGGATTTGAACGTCGTCTCGCACACAAAGCGTATGCTTCCGCTGATGCAGCGCTTGTATTGCTTCCAACGCTTTCAACAGAAGTTCAGTGGATCCAGCCGAAACGTATTATCGTTGTACCCAATGGTATCGAAGACAATAATACCGTCGTACGTATTCCTGATAAGCACACTGTAACGACAATATTGTATGTTGGTTCGTTGAGCAGAAAAAAGGGTATTCTTGACGCACTGGATGCATGTGCCATCTTGCGGGGAAACGGCCTTGCTTTCCATTTTCGTGTTGTAGGCGAATTCGTTTCTCCTGAAATGCGAGATCTTGCCCTGAACCGTGTGAGCAACCTTGGCCTCGTTGACACTGTTGTCTTCACAGGCCCAAAAAATGGCGATGAGAAATGGAGTGAATACCGTTCAGCTGATCTGTTTTGCTTCCCATCGTATGAAATGGAGAACTTCCCGGTTGTGTTGCTGGAAGCAATGCAGTTCGGGCTTCCTATTGTTGCAACCCGCTGGCGTTCTATTCCCGATCTCGTTGCAGAAGGGGAGAATGGTTTACTTTTTGAACCTCAAAAGCCAGATGACCTGGCCTCCAAATTACAAACCCTTCTTGTCAATCAGGACTTGAGGACTGCGCTTGGCAAACGCGGGCGCGAAAAATACCTCTCATCCTACACTCTTGCCGGACACCTTGAGAAAATGGAAGATGCCTTCAAAACTGTGGCTGCAGCATGAGTCGCTTTAAAAACGTCTTCCTCGAATCCGGCCTGTCTGTCAGCCTGCTTGCAAAAGATACCTTCTTTTATGGCGTTATGGCGTCTGCCTCAAAACTCTCCACGCTTGTACTGGTTCCGATTCTCACGCGCTCGCTGAGTGTGCATGAATTCGGAGTTGTTGATACACTGCTGCTTGTATCGAATTGTGCCCTGCTCATTGGTAATGCTGGTATCGATTCCGCCCTGATGTTTTTTTACTACAATGTTCCCGATTTGGAAAAACCGCGTTATGTTGCAACCGGTCTGTGGTTGAGGCTCTGCTTCGGTGTGGTCGTTACATTCATTGGCATTGGATTGTCAACAGCCCTTTCAGCATTTGTCTTCGGTTCGGGAGTTTACGGAGAATGGACGGCACTGTCATTCCTTGTTGTTCCGTTCACTCTCGTTGTGACGTATTCCCTGGACATGCTTCGTATCGCGCATGAGCGGCGTTGGTTTCT
>CAZWIN010000187.1:0-6039 GCA_964633855.1 uncultured Chitinophagales bacterium | reverse complement strand
AGAATATTTGTCTTGACCTTCCCTCCAATCCGTTGTTGATCTCTGCCCAGGTCTGGCCACCATCAGTAGATTTGAACATTCCCCCCGGAACACTCCCGTCAGTAAAAACAGAAACATAGACCACGTCATCGTTGGTTGGATCTACAACAATCCTAGACAGGCTCTGAAACTGAACTCCAAGTGAAAGAGTATTCCAGGTATTACCTGCATCAGTACTTTTGAATATGCTCCCGTAGTATCCAGCGTATAAAATCCGATTGTCATTCCTGCATATAGCAAGAGCGCTTAGATGGTATGCACCGGATGGTTGAGAAAGGGTATCCCATGATACTCCATCATCGGTGCTGCGGTGAATCCCCGAAGGCCCCACACCCACATAGAGCGTGCTTAAGTCTACCGGGTCATATTCAATAACGTCAATCGGGTACGTGTCCCCGGTGAAAACACGGACCCAACTCGTTCCCCCATTAGTACTTCGGTAAATATCATTTGCCCCAAAGAAAAGCCCGAAAGCTGAAATATGAATGCGCAGGGGATCAATTCGACTTACACGAAGAGCTCCGATGTCCGAATAGGGGATGTTTAGGCTATCCCACGTTTCTCCTCCGGTAGAACTGCGAAGTGTGTAGTATGATCCAAGTGCGTAGAGTATGTTGGGGCTAAGTAACGCAACGTCAAGTGACAAGAATCCCACGTCTTCAGTCCCGGCAACTGTCCGCCATGTGGGTTGCTGAGCCAAAGAATATTGCATCGTAATAGCTGAGAGAACCAGTATCAGGATGGAGTGTTTCATGGTGACGGCCAATCGCTCAAGAGGATAAGATGCGAGGCGCGGAGTGCAAAAGGTTCGCATAAGAATCTCCAGGTTGCTTAGCCGCAAGATTATTTTTTGCGATAGCGTGACTACCAAGTTGGTACTCACCAAAAACAACAAACGCCATCCCTCGGCAGTGATCTGCTCGGCAAGACGGCGTCAATGGACTGTACATAATGCTGGTCTAAATATACTCCACGACTTCCCAAAAGTCAATAACGAAATCGCGCAGACATCTCAAGGCTGCATCACCCATCCGCATTAGATTGCATCGGTAGATGTTCGCTGATCCTCACCCCTTCGTTGTAACTCGCCCGGTGGACACCATCTCCTGATGCACCTCTTTTTCTCTCGGCTGCAACAGCTTTGCCACAATACCCGTCCACCCTGTCTGGTGCGACGCACCTATACCCCGGCCGTCATCACCGTGAAAATATTCATGGAATAAAATGTAATCGCTGAAGAGCGGGTCAGTCTGAAGCTTGTTGTTCTCCCCGAACATCGGCCTTCTGCCTTTTGCATCGCGCAGGAACAGAGCCGTGAGGCGGCGGGTAAGTTCCTCGGCAATATCATGAATGGTCATGTACCTTCCCGATCCGGTCGGGCACTCAACTTTGAAATCATCGCCGTAGTAATGATGAAATTTCTGGAGTGACTCGATGAGGAGGAAATTCACGGGAAACCAAATCGGCCCGCGCCAGTTGGAGTTGCCACCGAAGAGCCCCGTTGTAGATTCCGCCGGCGTGTAATCCACCCGGAATGTATCTCCGTTAACATGAAATTCATACGGATGGTCCTTATGGTAGCGGGACAGGGCGCGAACGCCAAATTCGGACAGAAATTCGTTCTCATCCAGCATGCGCTTCAGCAACCTCTTCATGCGGTGGCCACGCAACAATGAAAGCAATCTCCTCTCACCCATACCCGGCTCGTTCCAGCGGGAGACAAGGCTTGCCAGGTCCGGGCGGTAGTTGAGAAACCACTCCATATGTTTTTTGAATTCCGGAACCTTGGCAAGAAGATCGGGCTCCAACGTTTCGACTGCGAACAGCGGAATCAACCCCACCATGGAGCGCACGCGCAATGGAATTCTCGCACCATTGGGGAGGTGCAGCACATCGTAGAAGAATTCATCTTCCTTGTCCCACAGGTCAATACCGTCCCCGCCGATGTTTGCCATTGCCCCGGCAATGTACATAAAGTGTTCAAAGAATTTCGTCGCCATATCCTGATACACAGGTTTTGTTGCGGCAAGCTCCAGAGAAATGCGCATAAGGTTAAGGGAATACATCGCCATCCAGCTTGTACCATCCGCCTGCTCGATGAGCCCGCCGGTGGGGAGAGGCGCGCTTCTGTCAAACACCCCGATATTATCGAGGCCGAGGAACCCTCCCTGAAAGATGTTATGGCCTTCTGTATCCTTCCTGTTCACCCACCAGGTGAAATTCAGCAGAAGCTTGTGGAACACACGCTCAAGAAAATCAAGGTCTCCCTTCCCTCCGTTCATCTTCTGATCCATTTTGTACACACGCCAGACCGCCCACGCATGAACCGGAGGATTCACGTCACCAAAATTCCACTCGTACGCGGGAAGCTGTCCGTTGGGATGCATGTACCATTCACGCGTGAGAAGAACAAGCTGGTCTTTTGCAAAATCGGGGTCAACACTGGCGAGCGGTATGCAATGAAAGGCGATGTCCCACGCGGCATACCACGGATACTCCCATTTGTCCGGCATGGAAATGATATCCGCATTGATAAGATGCAGCCACTCACTATTGCGGCCACGATGCCTTTCCGGTGGCGGGGCCGGCTGGCCAGGGTCGCCGTTGATCCACTGCGGCACATCATAATAGTAAAACTGTTTTGACCAGAGCATTCCCGCAAATGCCTGACGCTGGACGTTTCTTGCATCAGCATCTGCAATTCCCGATTGAAGCTCCTCGTAGAACTCATCGGCTTCCTGCTTCCTCTGTGCCAGGATCTTTTCAAACGAAGCAAACGGTTTCTGAATCTTTTCATCGCTGATACGAATGCGGATCCCAACCTTCCCGCCTGCCGGAATGACAACTTTGAAAATCCCGGCCGCTTTTGTACCCCGTGCTGTTGTGTTGACAGCTTCTTTCACGCCATGAATAACATACTCATTGATTCCATCCTTGCAGGAGCCGGCCTTGTCTCTTACGCCGTACAGCCTTTCTGTATTCGTTTCATTTTCACAAAACACCAGCTCATCCGGAGTGTCAAAGTATATCCATCTTCGCTTTCCAAGTTCATGGTGTTCCACCTGGATAACACCATTGTCAATGGCATACATGACAGGTTTGTGTTTCTCAAGTCCCCACGACCACGTATTGCGGAACCACGCTTGCGGCAGGATGTGTAACGGAGCGTCTTCCGGGCCGCGGTTGTGCACTGTGATCTTTGCGAGGATATCTTCCGGTGTGGATTTCGCATACTCCACAAAAACATCGAAATACCGGTCGTCATCGAAAATGCCGGTGTCAGTCAGCTCAAACTCCGGATGTTCCCTGTTCCGGCGACGGTTCTCTTCAATAAGCCATGCATACGGAAACTCTCTCTGCGGATATTTGTAGAGCATCTTCATGTAAGAATGTGTCGGTGTGCTATCGAGGTAGTAGTACATCTCCTTCACATCCTCGCCGTGGTTTCCTTCGTTGCCCGCAAGTCCGAAGAGACGTTCTTTGATAATGGGATCGCTACGATTCCAAAGGGCAATGGAAAAACAAAGATGTTGTGCATCGTCTGAAATCCCCGCAATACCTTCCTCGCCCCAACGATAGGCCTTGCTCCGCGCGGCATCATGCGTCAGAAACGCCCACGCATTGCCGTTCGGACTATAATCCTCCCGGACGGTGCCCCATTGCCGCTCAGCAAGATAGGGGCCCCACTTTTTCCACGGGGAGGTCGCTTTGCGCGCTTCTTCCAGGCGCTTCTTTTCCGCTATCATTGGCAACTCCGGCACATGAGACATTCGGGGAAGGAAAGCACTGTTCCCAGCAACTGACTAATGATACAAAAATTGTACTTCTCTTAGTCAACGATTAACAGAGACAGGGCGGATACCTGTATTCGCCAGAAATCTTCACTCCATATTCTGTCTAAGCCCTCTTTTTTCCCGATGGGAAACAAAACAAAGTGCATTCATTGCGCGGGATTCCGGCGGGGTTTGGGTGAAGGAATCAAAAACTCAAGAGATGAGAGATGTGGGAAACTTGCTCCTTTTCACGAAGGTATATGTCCGTCGAGACGCAATGAGCAGCCAAGGGCACACGCTACTATAGGAAGAGTCTATTTGTGATCTTTGCGTGAAGAAATATTTGCAGGGGCCTGCGGCAACTGAATAACGCCCGACTGACTGGCCTTCACCCAATATCCTTTTCCGCTCAAGAGAGTATCTGTCGCAACATAACCGGTATCGAACCCGAAAAAGGGTGATGTGATAATACCGGAAGGTATTGAAGTAATTGCAGTGGCACTTGACGGATAGTCAAATGGCCCGATAATATTCCATCCCTCGCGAACAGAAATACCTGGAGAAAGAGGTCGAGCCCCGGCAATGGAGAACGTATCTGCAGATCCGAACTTCAACCAAAATCCCCGCCCCAGCGCAAGTGATGAGTCAACGACATATCCCGTCGAATCGATAAAACGGAACGCGTGAGTGAGCGAGCCGGGAAACAGGGAATCAACGCTGGAAGATGATCCGGTCAACGGAACAGACATGAGATTCCATCCGGAAGCCACGACAACTTGCACATTCGCAGACTCACGAATAGTGAGAATCTGATTCACTGCGACCTGTGCGTACCGGTCAATTATCCCTGATGGCCATTCGACAATGATTGAGTCAACCTGAAACGCATCGCCAAGCCCAACATGAAGCCTCAAGTTCTGGCTATTGTAGCCACTCTGGGCGGCAACATCCCGCACCTGCCAGCGTTGAACACCATTGATTGTGGCCTTCACATGAACCCTTGCGCCGATTCCCGACCTGTTCGACATTGTTCCGACACAACGTATCTCCAACCATCCGTTACTGTTTCCACTGTTGTGATACAGGAAGTTCTGCTCGTTGAGCCTGTTGGCGACAAAAAGATCCAGTTGGCCGTCATTGTCGTAATCAGCCCATACTGCACCGAAGGAACTTCCGCCATCGTTGACGATGCGGCCGCCCTGTATTTTTGTGAACGAATAATTCGGCGGGCCGTCATTCTGGTAGAGAAAATTGTTCTGGCCGTCGTTTGCTACAAAGAGATCAAGGTCTCCATCGTTATCATAATCACCCCATGCGCTGCCAACAGAATTTCCACCATCATTTGTGACTGAACCGGCATTCGTTGCAATGAGGTTGAAACCCGGCGCCCCATTGTTGTTGTAAAGGATGTTGTCCTGATCAAGAAAGTTGGCTACGAACAAATCCATGTCGGCATCATTGTCGTAATCTCCCCAACTTGCACCGAGCGTGGAATGCGCATCTGTGATGGTATTTAGTGTAAAGCTGAGGGAGCCGTTGTTCTTAAACAACTGATCATTTTGATTGCCGGCATTGCCAATAAATAAATCGGCATAATGATTGTTGTCATGGTCACCCCATGCACCAGCGATAGAGAAATTCGCTCCCGGAGTGGCAATGGTCGTATCTATCCGTGTAAACGTGAACGACGGGCTCCCCGAATTTGAGTAAAGGAAATCGTTGCCCTGAAAATTTACCACATAAAGGTCAATGTCACCGTCATTGTTTAGATCTACCCAGCTGCTGCTATTGGAATTACCGATGTCCGTCACTATGCCACCGGTTGTTACCTTTACAAAGGATGTATCCCCCGTTCCCCTGTACAAAAAATTACCGAAGTTATTCCTGTTTGTAACAAAAAGATCAAGGAATCCATCGTTATCAAAATCTCCCCATGTTCCTCCGATGGAGGAACCACCTTCGGTAACTACAGCTCCCGTCACAATCTTTTTGAAACTCCCTCCCCCCATATTCAGATAGAGAGAGTTATTTTGATTGGATAAATTACCGTTTGCGACAAAAAGATCGAGAAGGCCATCATTGTTGAAGTCTGCCCAACTCCCCCCTCCACTTTCGAATGCATCCATCACAACGGGGTTGTTAGAATCGGTTACTCTCGTAAATGGCTGAGCATGTCCTTCAGGGATGATACCCTTTCCTTCGACAGCAGAATATCTGGTGTTTAATT
>CAZWIN010000186.1:0-6051 GCA_964633855.1 uncultured Chitinophagales bacterium | reverse complement strand
CAAGAATGTTGAATTCCGCACAAACGGAAACAGCACCGCGTTCAACGAAGCAATTATGGATCTCGCCCTCAATTGCAGGGATTATTACGGCGATAACGACCTCGCCGCAGATGTTCTCCATTCAAAATACTTGGCTCCCAACGAACAGGGCCCAATGCACATGTGGAGCCGCATCGCAAGGGCTCTCGCCTCGGTCGAGAGCGATAAAGAGTTCTGGTACAATAAGTTTCTTGGTATTCTTTTCGATTTCAAGTTCGTTCCCGGAGGCCGTGTTATGCACGGTGCGGGCCGTGAAGAGGCACGCAGGCGCCCCACCCTCTCCAATTGTTATGTCATCCCCATTGAGGAAGACAGTTTGGAAGGTATTTACCGCTGTATAGCGGAATCGGCGATGGTCTATCGTACAGGTGGCGGGGTGGGGACCGACCTCTCTTCCCTCCGTCCGGAAGGCGCAGCAGTAAACGCAACCATAGACCGCTCACCCGGCGCAACCGCCTTCATGAACCTGTTTAGCGAAAGCACAAACACCGTTTCTCAGGCTGGCCGCCGCGGCGCCCTGATGCTCACCATGCGTGTTGACCATCCGGATATTGAGAAGTTCATCACTATCAAAAATGACCCGCGCAGGATCAAAGTCCAGTATGCAAACATCAGCGTACTGTTGACCCATGAGTTTATGCAGGCCGTCATGAACGACACCGATTTCGAGCTTCGCTGGAACGACAAACCCTACAGGAAAGTGAAGGCGAAGGAGCTCTGGTTCAAGATCATCAAAAATGCGCACGCTTCCGCCGAGCCCGGAATCATTTTCTGGGACACGATGAAGGATTACCACAATGTTGAGTACGCCAATCCCCTCACGAGCACAAATCCATGTGGCGAGCAACCTCTGGCGTCTTATACAGCGTGCAACCTCGGCAACATTAATCTGAGCAAGTTCGTGAACGACAATGGCGTTTTTGATTACGAAGAGCTTGCCGATGTCACACGAATTGCCACACGGTTCATGGATAATGTTATTGATTACAACATGGACAACCATGCCCTCGACAAAATCAAGCAAGCGGTTGCTTCGGACCGGCGCATCGGGCTTGGCATTACAGGGTTGGCGGATGCGTTTGTGATGATGAAGATCAAATACGACTCACAGGAAGCGCTCGACCTTACCGACAAGATCATGCGCGTTATCAGGGACGAGTCATACAGGACTTCCGTGGAGCTTGGAAAAGAAAAAGGCGTTTTCCCGTTGTTCAACTGGGAAGGATATTCCAAGAGCAAGTTCATTCAGTCGTTGCCGCAGGATATTCAGGAGAGCATCAAAAAGCATGGTATCCGTAACAGTACCGTGATTACTGTTCCTCCGGTGGGTACCGGTTCGATTGTTGCACAGACAAGCTCCGGCATTGAGCCGATTTTCTGCACGAGTTACCGCCGCAAAGTAAAGAATCACGATGGCGATACATTTACTGAATACAAAGTATATCACCCACTCGTAAAGAAAATGTTCGGCGGTGATGAAAGCCTGCCGGACTTCGTGGTCACCGCACATGATATTGACCCGTATTTCCGTGTGAAAATGCAGGGCGTTATCCAGAAGTATGTTGATAGCAGCATCTCTTCCACGGTAAACCTGGCGGAGGACGTAAGTGTGGAGACCGTTGCCGATATCTACATGACGGCGTACAAAGCGGGCCTCAAAGGCATTACGGTCTATCGCGAAGGAAGCCGTGAAGGTATTTTGCAAACGGAAGAGCATGCAAAAAAGACTGAAGCTGCAGCAAAACCTGTTGAGCAGAAAATCACCGGCCCGCGTGAACGTCCGCATGTTACCACCGGCATTACGGAACGGGTGCGCACCGGCGAGGGCTATCTGTACGTGACGATCAATGAAGACGAAGAAGGATTGTGCGAGGTATTTACCACCATCGGCAAAGCAGGTGGAAATGCCGCAGCCCAGTCCGAAGCCATCAGCCGGTTGATTTCGCTCTCTCTGCGTGCGGGTATCGAGCCGCGGGAGATCGTAAAGCAATTGAAGGGCATCTCAGGCCCGACTCCCGTATGGGATGGCCACGGCGGGCAAATTCTCTCCACTCCGGACGCCATTGGCAAGGCATTGGAGCGTTACATTGAGAATCGTGAACAAACGCACCAAGTCCCCGTTACGCGCACCAAGGCTCCTCTCAAAGCCATGAGCGGCAACCCAGTGAAGGCAAAAGAGAGTTCGGAGCCGAAATCGCAGATGGCATGCCCGGAGTGCGGCACCAACGTTGAGCATGTAAGCGGTTGCGTGGTGTGTTACAATTGCGGTTGGAGCAAGTGCTGAGATAACAACACTCGCAATTCGGTGGGGGCGATTCCCGCCAGAGGCGGATCTTCGACACGAATCGTTCCTACAAGAAACAACAAACCCCGCTCGGGAAACCGGGCGGGGTTTTGTGTTTGATGAATCTGCGTTCTCTGCTTACAACACTTTTGCAATCATCTTCTCAAAATCGGCCTTTGTCATCATGCCCACCCTCTTTGAAGCAATGTTGCCTTTGCGGTCAATAACGAACGTTGTTGGGATTGCATCTATCCCGCCGTATGCTTCAGCAAGCGCCCCATCTCCAAGAACAACGGGATAATTAATCTTCGCCCGGTCAAGATAAGGCTTTACCACTTCCCAGCCATCCTGATCGAGCGACACACCGACAATCTCAAGGCCCTTGGCCTTGTGTTTGTCGTACACTTCAATGAAGTCGGGGATTTCTCTCTTGCACGGGCCGCACCAGGTTGCCCAGAAGTTCACCACTACAACCTTACCCTTCAGTTTTGCAAGGTCAATGGTTTTGCCATCGGAAGTCTTGAGGCTGAAGTGCGGAGCCTTGTTTTGTGCAACGCCGGTTGAAGCAAGTGCAAGAAACAGCATGGCAATAAGCGGAAGAAGTATGGAAACCCGTCTCATTAAAAAATCCCCTTGATGAATGAATATGAGAACCTGTTCGACTGTACCAGTATAACAAATTCATAGGAGAATTGTTTCCGCCGGGAGAGAAATTGTGTGGGGAAAGTGTACCAAAAGGATTGGAAAGTTGTATTACCCGCTCAGGAAACGAGGTTTTTGAACTCTCCCTGGTCTTTCTTGATGCCAAGGAATTCCAGCATTGTTCCCGCAGTGATTTCAGCACGCCAGGCAAGCTTTTCACTTAATCCGGCTGGCTGCGGATGTTCCGTGTTTATGATAGAGGGAAGCCTGTTCGGGTAGAATACAAGAGTTTCTACTTCTCCGACCCCCTCAAATGCTTCCTTTCTCCGCTCAGGTTCGAGGCCAAAGAAATCACGCATGCTCTTGTAGAGCGGGTCTGTCATCATCACATATTCCTTTGCAGGAACAGAATTCTTCAACATCCTGTGAACGAGGATGACATCAAGTCCGAAGAGTTTTTCAAACCTGCCGATCTGTTCTATCGCCACATCCCCCAAATGAACCACCTGCTTGAGCTGAAGGTCATGGACATGGTCACATGCGTGGCAGGAGCATGTTTTCACATTGTCAATTTCATCGAGCTCGCGCTTGAATGAGGCGAAAAATTCAATAACCTGTTCCTTCACATGTGCGGCCGTTGCTTCAATTCCCTTGTCATCGGGAAGTGCGTAGAAAAAAACGGCATCTCCCTCAAGCTCTGCAACCTGAAGCGGTGGTTTGGAGGCAGTCATCAGCGACTTCAACAAGCGGACGATGATCTGCTTGGCATGGCTGACAGATACCACATGCTGTTTCATGAAACTCGTGTACCCGCTAATATCGGCAACGAGAAGGATGGCTTTTGAAATTTCGCTCATAGTGTCAGGGAACAGAGTGGAGAAACATTATACACATGAAACGCAAAATCAGAATGAATCGCAATGGAAGAACCGGCGGGCCTCTCTGTTAATGAGGCCGTGCCGCCAGCCCCATCACCTCGGCATACTTGAAGGCAGAACCAGTATTGAAAGCAAGAACGGCGGATGCAGCAGAGACAACCCCGCGGCGGAGTAACTGCGGAAGGGCTGCGATACATGCAGCACCTTCGGGAGAAAGAAGGAAGCCATCCAATGCGGCTGTGCGGCGTATGCCGTCGAGGATTGCAGCATCATCAACAGCAACCGCGCAACCATTGCTTTCATACAGAGATTGAAGAATCAACGTATCTGCAAAGGGCTTCGGGACCCGCAGCCCGGAAGCGATCGTTGCGGCGTCCTTCCAGAACTCGCAAGCATTCACTCTCTCTTCAAAGGCCGTCACAACCGGAGCGCAGCCGGAACTTTGCACGGAAATCATCTTCGGACGCCTTGAAGAAATCCATCCGAGCGCCTCAAGCTCGGCAAACGCCTTCCACATGCCGATGAGTCCCGTCCCGCCGCCGGTCGGATACACAATTACATCAGGCAGGTTCCATCCGTATTGTTCTGCAACCTCGTATCCCATAGTCTTCTTGCCTTCAAGCCGGTAGGGTTCTTTCAGCGTGGAGACATCAAACCATTGTTGCTTTTCGCTGTTCATCACTGCTGCTGCATCACTGATGTTGCCCGGAACAAGGTGAACATCGGCGCCATAGAGGCGGCACTCTTCAATATTCGCCGATGGAGTATCAACCGGCATATAGATATGCGAACGTATGCGCGCTTTTGCGGCGTAGGCTGCAAGAGCACCGCCTGCGTTGCCTGCGGTGGGTATACAGAGTTCCGTAAGCCCGAGTTCTTTTGCCTTTGAGGCCGCCATGGCAAGGCCGCGGGCTTTGAACGAACCGGTCGGGTTGAGCGCTTCATCTTTTACCGCAAGCTTTGGTATCCCAAGTTCATTCCCCAATCTTCCGAGAGGTAAAACAGGAGTGAATCCTTCACCCAGGGAAACCACATTCGATGCCCGAAGGACCGGCAACACTTCCCTGTATCTCCACATCGTTGGGGATCTTTGAGCAAGTTGATCACGGGAAAAGGCATCACGCACATGGGAAAGATCATACCGTGCAAGCAACGGCTTACCGCATCGTGTGCATACTCCCTGCACGCGGTTGTGGTCATGAAACGCTCCGCAGGCGCTGCATTCCAGGTGTGTCAAAATCGTGCTATCGTTCGATCCAATCATCAAAGAGCGCTTTGAGTTGTACAGGTGAGAGTTTGGGGCTTGCATAGGCACTGTTTGCAAGGCGCTGGCGCATCACTTCGTAGAGTGTTACTGCACAAGCTACAGAGACATTTAAGCTCTGGATCATCCCCATCATCGGAATCTGAATGTTGATGTCGGCATTCGAGGCGGCCTCCTCCGAAACGCCGCGATGTTCGTTGCCAAAGACTAGCGCCACGGGCTTTGTAAGGTCAACGTCATACAGTGATACGGCATCCTTGCCAAGATGCGTGGCACAAACAACGAACCCCTCCTTTCGCAAGGCCGCATAACATTCATCAACAGTGGTATGCTTTCTCCGGCTAAGCCACTTGTTTGCGCTTGATGAGCTCTTCCGTCCGATCTTCGGGAATTTCTCAAAATTGTACAGGAGTTCCACCTGGAGTATGCCGACGGCATCGCACGACCGGAGCACTGCACTAACATTGTGCGGATCGTGGATATTCTCCATCACCACGGTAAGGTCCGGCTGGCGATGGGAGAGTACCTCAAGGATTTTTGCCGTGCGGCGTTCGCTACGCGCCATGGTCAATCACCTCTGCAACGGGCTCACTCTGCAATTGTAACAGAAGAATTGCCCCGAGAACCATGAGCGCGCCAATGATTTGCCCCGACTCAAGATACTCATGCAGAACTATTGCTGACGACACGATTGCCACAATCGGCTCAAATGTGCTGGTAATGATGGCGCGCGAAGGCACAACATACTGCAGACCGCCGAAGTAGAGTGTGTGCGGTATTAACACGGAGACAACGGCAAGAGCCGCGAGTGAGAACCATGTTTCCGACGGCAGGACGTGTGCAGCAATTTGCCACGGAGGATTTACCAATAACCAGAACAATGCCGCAAATGCAATGGAATAAAACGTCACTGTCCAGACGCTGTACCGTCCGAGCACCCTGCC
>CAZWIN010000185.1:2213-6066 GCA_964633855.1 uncultured Chitinophagales bacterium | reverse complement strand
CAACAGTTTGTCCGCACGAACACCGGAAAACGTCACGTTGGCATTCTGCGGAAGCCGTTCCGTTGGATGACCGTTGACCCGGGTGTTCTCAACATGCAAAGTCAAGCCATCAACCAGTTTGTCACGTAGCTCTCTCACCCGATTTGCTTCGATATGTATTTCATTTCCTGCAATCTCACATGCTTTGCCAAATCCCGCAATCGCCGGGACGTTCAGCGTTCCTGACCGGAGCCCGTATTCATGTCCGCCACCATCAATCTGCGGTGCAAGGCGAATCGCAGGGCGTGCCGTACGAACAAACAAAGCGCCGATTCCTTTCGGGCCGCACATCTTGTGAGCGCTGAACGAGAGCAAGTCAACATTCAATGCTTTCACATCAACCGGAATCTTTCCTGCCGCCTGTGTCGCATCAGTATGAAACAGTACATTGCGCTCTCGACACGCGGCGCCGATTTCGGCAACCGAGGCAACTGTTCCGATTTCGTTATTTGCCATCATAATACTGACAATGATCGTCTCTTTCGTTATCGCCTTCTCAACATCCGCAACAGAGACCAATCCGTGGCGGTCAACGGGAAGATAGGTAACCATGAAGCCATATTTCTCCAGACGCTTGCATGAATCAAGCACTGCCTTGTGTTCGGTTACCGCAGTGACAAGATGCCTGCCTTGTGGTGCATAGCTTTCTGCGACGCCCTTGAGCGCAAGGTTGATGGACTCCGTAGCGCTGCTCGTAAAGATTATTTCTTCGGCTGTCGCACCGATCAATGCACCAACCTGCTTACGTGCATGTTCAACCGCCGCTTCCGCATCCCACCCGAACTGATGCTGTCTGCTCGATGCATTGCCGAACCGTTCAGTAAAATACGGCAGCATCACCTCCACAACACGGGGATCAACCTGCGTTGTCGAATGGTTATCGAGGTAGACCGGCAGCTTCATACAATCTCCGCCAGCGACATGGAACTGAACGCCCTGTCAATATTCGCCTGCACTTTTAGCAGCGGCGACTTGATAGTACAGACACTGAACACTCCGCAGCTCTCAGGCCCATCGGTCATGCATTGTGCAATGCCCGGCGTGGTTCCTTCAATAGTATTGATGATCATCGAAACCGGAATCTGGCTGGGCGGCTTTGCCAGCGAGTAGCCTCCACGCAAGCCCTGGTGCGAAACGATAAGCCCGCCTTTGGCAAGCTTCTGCAGAACCTTCGCAAGCAGCTCATAGGAAATGGCATAGGTATCGGCAATCTCACGGGCAGTAATGATATGGCCATTCCTCGAGGCAGCAATGTGCCGGATAGCGATAAGCCCGTATTCAGCCTTTTTGGATAGCCTTACCATTTGATATACGACCGTTTCAGTCTTGTTTCAGTCCAACAAAAAAGCACTTCACGTGCACTAGCTAGAACAACTATCTGGCGGGTTGTGGTTCCAAACTCCCTAAAATATATGGACAAGGAGAGCGAAAGTCAATAAGTGGGTTGTCTTTAACCGGACCCCTTAAGGCTCGGGCTGGTCAAACAGCCTCGTATTGCATATGGATACTCACGCCCTTTCGCCTTTGCGATGCAGTATTGTCAAAACCCCCATCACAATAAATGGAATCGTGGAAACAATAATCTTCCAATTCAAACTCAACATCCCGATGACAAACATAAACAATAATAGTGTAGCTAAGGACCACAGCCCTATCATTGTTAGCATCTTACCTGGACGTCTTTGAAAGATGGTAACGAGCAATATAATTTGGCCAAACAGCGGCAGCAGAATAAACGGATGTATTACTGATGCAGGGTCGGTGAATAGTTTGGAGATAATTTCTATTTCACCCTGAAACAAAAACATTTTGTTGCCGCCACCCCATTCCAGATAACCAATGAGTGATGTATTGATTAAAGCGACATTCAGAAATTTTGCCTTCATGAGTTCACGTTTGGTGATTTCGCGACAACATCAACATGCAAGGGATGAGTGTCGGATGCTATAATATTGACCATGACTCGCTATTTGGCATACTCATTTTAGCTACAGACTCCATCAACTCCAAAGGCCCCATAAACTCTACAACCCTCTGTGCCCCTGTGTTCAAAAGCCCGAACTCTAAGCTGTTCTTGTCTCGATATTGCCCCCCGTATGCTCAATCAGCGCTGCCTTCAAGTTTTCCGCTTGTGACTGCCTGATCGTGACCATCAAGTGTACCTCTTCATCGTAGGTTGTATCGAGTATGCGCGCACCAAGCTTTGACACAACATGCATCACGTTACTGATATGCGAGTGAGGGAACGCAAGCTGAAGCGTTTCAAGCAGATATTGCATGGCATGCTCACCGGATTCAAGCGCTCTCTCCGCCGCTGTGCCGTAAGCACGGATAAGTCCGCCCACCCCAAGCTTCGTACCTCCGAAATAACGGGTAACAACAACAGCTACATTCGTCAAACCGAACTTGTCAATCGCAACAAGAATCGGTTTCCCCGCTGAGCCGGATGGCTCGCCATCATCGTTGAACCTGAACACTTCTCCCGCCGGGCTGATCCTGTACGCAAAGCAGTTGTGTGTAGCTTCGAAATACTGTTTCCGTATGCGTGCGATGAACTCCTCTGCATCATTCCGTGTCGTGCAAGGTGCGGCGGTGGCAATAAAACGCGACCCCTGCACCTTCAGCTCAGTGCGGGTCTCCCCTTTGATTATTTTGTATTGGTCGTTCATTGATGTGCGGATAATATATGAATTCGGCGATAGGTCTCAAGGTTTGCTTCAGAGGAGGATGTGGCACATTCAGGTTTGGAGCTTTACGCTGAATTCGGTATCTTTTTTATGAAAGGAATTTCCAACCATGAAAATCGGAATGGTCTGTTACCCCACTTACGGCGGCAGCGGCGTTGTTGCTACCGAACTGGGGAAAGCACTGGCAGACAAAGGACATCAGATTCACTTTATCAGCTATGCCATGCCGATGCGGCTCAACGGCTACTCCGGCAACGTGTTCTACCACGAAGTGGAAATGGCCAGTTACCCGTTATTCGACTTTCCCCTCTATACTCCCGCGCTGGCAAGCAAAATTGTTGAAGTGGCGCAGTTTGAAAAACTTGACCTTGTTCATGCACACTATGCCATCCCCCACGCTACAAGCGCATATCTCGCAAGGCAGATCCTTAAAGACAAGCTGAAGATTGTCACCACACTCCACGGCACCGACATCACACTCGTCGGGCTTGAGCCAAGCTTCCTGCCGGTAATGAAGTTCAGCATCGAGCAAAGCGACGGAGTTACCGCAGTTTCCCGTTTCCTCCGTGAAAAGACAACGACGAATTACGGTATCGAGAAAGATATCCGTGTTATCCCAAACTTCGTGGATATTGACAAATACAAACGGATCGCATGCGACGATATTTGCGGCCAGTTTGCCCCGAAAGGTGAGCGTGTACTGATCCACATTTCCAACTTCAGGGCGGTCAAACGTGTACAGGATGTTGTGCGGGTCTTCGACCAGGTACAGAAGAAAATTCCGTCAAAGCTCATTCTCGTCGGCGATGGGCCTGACCGTTCGTCGTGCGAACTACTCGTGCGTGAACTCGGGATACACGAGCATGTGAAGTTTCTTGGCAAACAGCAGGAGCTTGTGCCGATTCTTTCTGCTGCCGACCTCTTCCTCATGCCGAGCCAGTCGGAGAGTTTCGGGCTTTCGGCTCTTGAAGCGATGGCATGCGAAGTGCCGGTGATTTCTTCAAGCGTGGGCGGATTGCCGGAACTCCAGCTTCACGGACAAACAGGCTATATTGCAGAGATAGGCGATATAGACAGGATGGCTCGTTACGCGATTGAACTGTTGAACAACGAAGCGCGACTCAAGC
>CAZWIN010000185.1:0-2203 GCA_964633855.1 uncultured Chitinophagales bacterium | reverse complement strand
CTCCGTGCAATGGAATTCGATGTCCGCAAGATCGTGAACCAGTAAGAAGCGTACTATACGGAGTGCCTTGAAGGATCGGAATCAAGGAAAGAAGTAGGGGCGTTCAATTAAACGCCGCTGGCATCTCTTGCTTGTAACCGTAGGGGTGTTTCGTGTTGAGGATCCGCCTCCAGCGGAAAGCGCCCTGCAAGAATGTTATCTTATTTTGTGTACAAACCTTCCACCGAACAACTTATCCGCAATCGCCAATCCAGCAACGACAAGCACCGCGAATAAAGAAACCCCCATGCTTCCTTTCCCGAATGCGAACGGGAGGTACTGCTTCAGCGCATTCGAGAATGCACTCGTACTCTTATCAAGGACCGACCCGCCGGACGTCAATAATGTGTTGACGTAGTTTCCCCCTTCGGTAATTTGCTGCATCGGTATCACGCCTGTGACGACAAACGCCACAAGCATTATCCCGAGCACGATGCACAAACCAAAGAAGTATGCTCCCTTTTCAAGCAACCGGAATATCAATGGCGACTTAGGAGCAATGCCCAGGCTGGCAAGTACGTTCCGGGTAAATCCCTCCTGCACTTTCTCAAGGGGAAGGTTCTTTAATTCCTTGTGAGAGCGTACCAGGAATGCATACGATCTCCCGCATGCTGTACACGTGCGCACATGCTCCTGAACCCACACCTGCTCGTTCATAGCAAGGGTTTTATCCAGAAGCATCTGGAGTTGTTCAGAGGTACAATGCTGCCCGTTCATGCTACTTTCACCTCGTCTTTCATTTTCAAAAGCACGCTTTCCTTGAGAAGGTTCCTGCCGCGAAATAGGTTTGTCTTGACAGTGCCTACCGGCTGATTCAGGACTTCAGCAATGTGTTCGTACGACATCTCCTGCACATAAAACAACGTTACCGGCGTCTTGTATTTCTCCGGTAAATGTTCAATTGATGAAGCAATCATCTCACGTAACTCATCCACCTCCATCCGTTCCAGCATCGTGCCATCTTCCGAGGTGAGCGCAAGAGAATCTGTGACCTTTTCGTCATGAACATCAAGATTCTCTGCCTTGGGGCGCCGGCGCGTTACTCTCGTCATACACAAGTTGTAGAGAATACGATAAAACCAGGTCCCGAACTTCGCCTCGCCGCGAAACTGCTCCAGATTGTTATATGCCTTGACGAAGGCATCCTGCACTAATTCCTCCGCTTCCTCACGATCACCCAAAAGGCGCACGGCGAGCGTCATTGCTTTATTCTTATGGCGATCCACAAGAACACCGTAGCGGCGGGGATTCCCCCGTCGAATATCCTGGATGATATTCTCGTCGGTGTCATTCAACGGTGTGCCGGTACTCCTGTTGTTCAGAGTATTGGACTACAAATACAGGGATATTGTTTCATAGCCCTGTTTTATTGTTTTTTTTGAAACCCGCCGGGCAATTGCGTAGTCTAACCCAACAAAGGCAAATACATCAATTCAAAGCATTCGGAAGGAACAATTATGGACGGCGCAGAAGTACTGATACCGATGGTGTTTTTCCTTACTGTCGGTGGAATCTGGGGGCTTTTAGCCCTGACACGGCACAAAGAAAGAATGACCATGATTGACAAAGGCCTCAAGGGTGAGGATATCAAATCCATGTATGAACGCGGCACGCTCCGGATGAACCCGCTGAGTTCGCTAAAGTGGGGCATCGTCTTTATGGGCATCGGTGTGGCAATTCTTGTGGGCATGTTCCTGCGCGAACACTTCTTTGTTGATGAGAGCGTCTATCCCGGGCTTATCGCCCTCTGCGGCGGCCTCGGGTTGACGATGTTCTACTTCATCGCCAGCAAGAAAATGCAATCATAACATGTAGGGTGAATCTGTTACCTTTTCAATTTCTGTGTAGGGGCGTTTCACGTCGAAGATCAGTCTTTGGCGGGAAACGCCCCTACGTTTTCCCCTTCAAATAAAAACGTCAAATCGCTTCCGCCTTCTCAAACAACTCGTCCAGCATCTTCATATTCTTTATGCTGTTCTCCTCTCCGAGAAAGGGTTTCTCATTCCGCTCGATGCACCTCGCAAAGTATTCCATCTCATGTTTAAACGGCGATTCGGGTTTGAAGTGTTCTTCTCTCCTGCTGTTGTCCTTGTGGAAGTGCAACAAGAGTAAATGCTGGTCAGGGCGCCCCGAAAGCGCTACCGGCGAATGGACGGAGCCGAGC
>CAZWIN010000184.1:0-6077 GCA_964633855.1 uncultured Chitinophagales bacterium | reverse complement strand
CCTTGAATTCGCCAAGAAGGGTATTCTAGAGTGACAGATACGACATCGCCACACCATCATTGGGGACCGCGGAAACCCGGATCCGCAGTAGATCGCGTGATCTCACGTAGAATTCCTTCCATTGTGATACAGGCCTGCCGGCGGATTGATAGACTCTTCCTATCTTGTACATATCAACATAACTGTCGCGCAGCAAAGCAATACGATCAGCAAGTATAACGGAGGCTTTTTCGTGCTGTTGCAGATACACAAGAATATCGGTGATATATTCCGCAGCATAGGCATTCTGATCCTTTGAAAGCTGCGCCGCGCGTTCATAACTCACCCGGGCCGAATCGTACTCCATTCGCCTCTCCGTTTCGTTTTGCGACTTGAACTCTCCACGATAATGGTGAACCGTTCCAAGCAGTGTATGGGCATCGGCATTTTTCGGGTCGAGGGATACAGCCTGGGTAGCAGCCTTCAAGGCATCATCTACCATACCTGATTGGAGATAGACCTGGCCAAGCATTCGTTGTGTTTCGGCATTGCCGGGAGCCGCGGAAGCCGCTTCCTCGAGCCGCTGAAAAGCTTTGCTGTTTTCACCCGAATAACTTTGCACCATCCCCCACAGCAGAAGAGCATCGGGAGATTTCGGATCCAACGTAATTGCCCGTTGCATCGCACGCCGTGCCTCATGCAAATGGCTGTTGGAAGAATCCGTTTCCAGTTCAGACAGAAGAACACGTGCGTACCCGACCGCCGCGTGTGTTTCCGCCATACTTGAATCGCCGGCAAGAGAGAGTTGAAATGCATTAAGCGCCATATGGAGGGAGCCGGTATCCACCTGGTGTGCATAGAAACGGCCCCTCAAATAATTATCGTATGCTTCCGCATCCTTAAAAACGGGTTTTGCCAGGGACTGATCTTCTGTTGGTGTGAGGACAACCCCGATTTTTGAGAGAAGCGCACGGGCAATTTCAACGCGCGATGCCGGAACTTCGTGCAGGGAACTTTTGCGTTCCATGGTCCAGGCGGGATTCGCCTGAGTTGTGTCGTAGAGCGAAACACGAATTGCAACCTCTTCCGGCATACGTTCAATATTCCATTGAACAAACCAGCGTACACCAAGCGCTTTTGCCGTCTGCACATTGTGCATACGCGGATCCTGAAAGAACAACGAAGTGACGGGTGCTATCAGCCGCAGTTCATTCACTACAGAAATGTCATTAATAAGATCCTCGGTCAATCCGTTCGTATAGTAATCCAAGGAACCATCGGCCACTTCTGTCGTGGCAGGAAAGACAAGAAGCCCATATTTCGGGGGGAACACCGCTGTCTGAATCTTATGAACGACCAGATATGCCGCCACTGCCAAAACAATAACAACACCGGCATATATCAAAGGCTTTACAGGAACCCGTACTTTGGAAAGCCGCTCTACTGCCTGCTCGATCTTCGGTGCAAGGACTGTGTTTTGTTTGACAACAACTTCCACTTGAGGGGGCTGATACACCGTTTCGCTCTTGGATTCAAGTGGCGATTCACCCCATGGGTCTCCCTCCTTTGCAGCAGGTTGCTGTACTTTTTTGGGAGGAGATTCATGTTGCTCCTGGCTTCTCCTACGCGTTTCCTCTTCCTTGATTTGTTCCGCCAGACGCTGTGCTTTTTCTATCCCCTCTTTCAACTGCAAAGCATCTTCATGTTCCGGATCGAAGGCAAGAATTTCTTCTACATCCTTCAACGCCTTGGCGTACTTCTCCTGCTGGTAATTCGCATCGGCTTGTGAAAGAAGCTCTGCGATCTTCTTTTTGAGCGTGTCTTTTTGTTCGCGTTGCCGGTCTGCATCTTCGCGGATACGTTCCGAAGAACGTTTTTTGATTTTTACATCCTGCTGGTTTTCCTGCAATACGGCAAGACGCAACTGGTAGGAACGAAGGTCGGGATCAGCCGGCGCAGCGGTGCTGAATTCACCAAGCAGCCCGGCAGCCTTATCTACAAGTCCGCGATCAAGAGCAATAGAGAGTTTTTCACGGAGTTCCTCCACGCGCGGGTTGACAGGGCGTGGATCCGAAGCCTGCACAGACAAGCCATCTGTCTTTGCTGCGTTGTGTAGCTCGTCCTCCTCAATGCGTTTGAGCTCGGCTTCCTCCGCCCGCTTTCGAATTTCTTCGAGCAGTCGTTGACGTTCAAGGTTCTTTTTTTCGGCTTCGTCGTCCGACGCCATCAGGCTCCCACATAAGAAGAGAGAAAAACATCATGTACATACACAACAAAACGGAAAAATATATCCAAATCACCCAAGAATGTCAACGCAACATGATTTGATTTCCCACGTTATTATCTCTAAGTTTGTACTGTACAGACACAACGTGAAAAGGATATGAATATGGCATTTATGGTTTTTGTCATCGCTCTCGGAGTTATCATTCTCTGGGTGGTTATGCAATACAACTCTCTTATTACGCTACGCAACCAGGTTGCAAACGGATGGAGACAGATCGATATCCAGTTGAAACGGCGCCACGATTTGATACCAAATCTGGTCAATACCGTTAAAGGATATATGGAATTTGAACAGGATACACTGGAGAAGGTGATCAAAGCAAGGAACGCAGCAATTTCAGCATCAGGTGTAGCGGATTCTGCTGCCAAAGAGGGAGAGTTGACTGGAGCGCTTTCCAGGTTGTTTGCCCTGGCTGAAAATTACCCGACACTGAAGGCCAATGAAAACGTCAAGCAACTTCAGGAAGAGTTGTCCAGCACGGAGAACAAAATCTCCTTTGCGCGCCAGTTCTATAATGACATTGCCACAAAATTTAACATTGCCCAGCAGGTGTTCCCCGGAAATGTGATTGCTGGTCTTTTCAAATTCCTGCCGGCCGAGCTTTTTGAAATAGCCGACGCAGCGGAACGTCAGGTACCTGCCGTTGATATTTCCCTGAGGAAATAGGCAGCGTACATGGCGGATCTTCCCCGCAATATTTACGAGCAGCAACAAACCAACAAACGCAAAACCATCCTCGTCATGGCAATGTTCATTGCCTTTGTTGGCTTTCTGGGCATGGGGTTTGACATCTTCGTTCTCGGGTTTCTCTCCCAAGGACGCATGATGATCCCGTTCGGCACCATGATTGCTCTAGCTGTGGGTTTTGGCAGTGGATATTGGAGCCTGCAACATGGTGCGCAAGCCGTGCTTTCCTCTTCCAATGCACAGGAGGTTCCTGAAGATGATCCGCGCTTTCAGCAATTGAGAAACATCGTGGAGGAGGTTGCAATTTCTTCAGGCCTGCCAAGGCCCAGGCTGTTCCTCATTACCGATCCTGATCCAAACGCGTTCGCAACAGGCAGGGACCCTGACCATGCATGCATAGCTGTTACTGAGGGGTTGGTGGAACGACTAAACAGGGAGGAACTTCAGGCAGTCATTGCACATGAAATGGGCCACATCCGTAATTACGATATACGCCTGATGACTGTCATTGCCGCGTTGATCGGAGCTGTTATGCTGCTCTCGGAATTCGGACTCCGTTCCTGGGGTTTGGGCGGCGGGAGAAGAAAGTCTGACAGAGGAAGCGGTGCAGGCGGAGCGGTGGTCTTTGTTCTGTGGTTGATTGCAATGATTCTTGCCCCGTTTGTTGCGCAGATACTGGCATTGGCTATCTCACGCGAGCGCGAATATCTGGCTGATGCTTCAGGCGCCGAAATGACGCGTAACCCTCTCGCTCTTGCTTCTGCTCTTGAAAAAATTGACGGCGCCAATGACCCGACGCGTTCAATCAAAAAAGGAACGGCACATCTTTGTATTGCAGACCCGTTGGGTAGACAAGCAAATGTGCATGAAAGCGGAGTTGCCGGGTTGTTTGCCACCCATCCCCCAATTACAAAACGTATTGCCCTGTTGAGAGCAATGGCGTATCAACCCGCCTGAGCCGTTCATTTATCCTGTGCTGATGCAAGAATAGTCAGCATATCCCCTTCCAGGCTCAATTGGGGTTTTTCGGTAATGCGGCCTATTTCGTTTCCATGTTTGAGAAAGATGAATGTGGGAACACGTTCAATTCCGTAGCTGGCGGAGAAACCGTCAGGACTCTTCTTTGATCTGTCCAGGCCATACAGACGGATTCTTGCACTGTCAATACCCGCCTCGTCTGCAATCTTGAAAAAATGAGGCACTTCGCGTTTGCTATCGCCACACCATGTTCCGAAAAATACCAGCACTTCGACATCTTGTTGTACAGTTTTTATCAACTGCACAAATTCGGAGGCAGCTGTTACTGTGTCGAATCTGGCTGTGAATGGTTGATACTTCGGCGCCAGCAGTGTACCCCGCTGAACCCAACCCAACTCCATGGGTTGACCGTTATCCGAGCGGCTGGAGCCGGCAGAGGAGCAGCCCAAGAGGCCGGCAGAGATAAGAATGAAAAAGCAGAGACCGTACTTCATTGGATAACTCCTTGTGTTTACTTTTCTCCAGTGAACCGGTATATTCACTATCAATCTACTGATTCGCAGTTCCAAAGACAATGGAGTACGCAATGGCTGAAGCGCTTGATCGCAGGTACGATGTACAGGATCCTTCAACAGTGGATACCGATGTTCTCGAAACATTCCCATATGAGTACACGGGCAAGGATATTGCTATCTCAATTGATACGGACGAATTCACTGCCGTTTGTCCTTGGTCAGGCCTCCCGGATTTTGCCACCATCAAAATAGACTATATACCAGGAAAGGTCTGTATCGAGCTGCGTTCACTGAAATACTATCTTCTTTCGTACCGCAATGTCGGCATCTACCAGGAGCATCTGGTAAACCGTGTATTGGATGACCTGGTGAAATGTGCTGCTCCACAATGGATGAAGATTACGGCAGACTATCGGATCCGTGGCGGAGTACATACAGTGGTGAGCAGGGAATACAAGAAAAAGAAATGAGGGGTGGTTTATTTCTTCAGCGTGGAATGTAAAGCATGTTTCAATCCAGAGATGAGCCTTGCCTCTTTCACGTTATCATGAAATCGCCTTGATTCATCCCAGCTATTGCCATCCAGAGTAAACACCTGCATCCGTCCTCGCCGCTTACCCTGATTTGAGAATACCTTCCTCCCGAGTGGATCGAATGCGTATGAAAATCCCCCTTCAACACCACGCGCATTGCATCCCAAAACGAATATCTGATTCTCCAGTGCACGGGCTTTGAGTAACGCCTGCCAGGCTTCGTTGCGTATGGAAGGCCACCGGGCGGGCACAAAAAGAATTTTGATACCTTCCGCGGAAAGAAGCCGGGTCAGCTCGGGAAACCGTAAATCATAACAAATGACCACGCCGCATTTTATTTTTCCCCCGGCGGGCCTGATATGAAACATGCTCACGTGCTTGCCGGGCTCAAAATATGTATGGTCTCCCGCCGGCCTGAAGAGATGAATTTTGTCATACGAAGCGATGATTCTTCCCGAGCGGAAGATCAGGCTTGTGTTTGTCGGCCGGCGGCGCGCATGTTGAAAATGAATACTCCCGGCCACACAGACAGCTGACAACCGACTGGAGAAATTTTTGAATTGCTGAACTAAAGAACTATTGATCCTGTGTGGCACCGCACCTGATTGAAGCTTCGCATACCCTCCATCAATCAATTCAGGAAACATAACAGCATCACAGGAGGAGAGGGCACGAACAGCAGATTTGTCCTGAAGAATTCCAAGGTCATAACAGAAGGCGATATGCAGGGGATTTGCCGTCATCGAAAAAAAGAAAGCCCCGGCATAACAGCCGGGGCCTGAAGTCTGATATACTTATTGTAGAAAATCAGATTTTGCTGACGTTCGATGCCTGAAGGCCTTTGGGACCTTTCTCGACATCAAACTGCACTTTATCTCCCTCGTTGAGAGACTTGTATCCTTCACCGACAATTGCCTTGTAGTGAACGAACACATCCTCGCCCGAATCCCGTCGAATGAAACCAAAACCTTTGGCTCCGTTAAACCACTTGACTGTTCCGTTTTCCATAGGAACACCCTTTCAAAAAAATGTTACATGTAACGTACGGCCTTGCCGCCCACCGGGGGCACCGATGTTTATTGCCTCTTAACAGTAGCC
>CAZWIN010000183.1:0-6096 GCA_964633855.1 uncultured Chitinophagales bacterium | reverse complement strand
CTGCAGCTCTGCAGGGACTATCCCGATCATGAAACATCTTTCAATCCGTTTTGGCGGCTCTGCAATATCCAACAACACCATTGTTCAATTCCCTCACCTGTCGTTGCAGAGAGGGGAAAAACAGAGAGGGCAGGATTTACCTTCCGTGCATTTGCGGAGAGCGTCTCCAGATTACACGACACATATGGGAGGAGGTCAATTTTGTTGATTACCATTGTCTTTGCCCGATGGAATATTGCCGGATACTTCTCCGGCTTGTCATCTCCTTCAGTTGTACTCGCGACCACAACCTTCGCTTCTTCCCCCAAATCGTAAGAAGCGGGACAGACAAGATTTCCGACGTTTTCAATACAGAGCAGGTCTATTTCCTTCAATGGCAACCGATCAAGGGCATCGGATATCATCCGTGCATCAAGATGGCAAACACCATTCGTTACCATTTGAACGACCGGAACATCAAGTGCAGCAATTCTCCGGGCATCATTGTCTGTTTGCACATCCCCTTCAATAACACCAATTCCAAGAACACCTTTGAGCCTCTTCAGCGTTGCCTCGAGCAGTGATGTTTTCCCGGAACCAGGCGAGCTGATAAGATTCAGCACACTGATTCCGTATTCCTTGAATACGCGGCGATTCTCTGCAGCAATTTCGTCGTTCTTTTTCAGAACTTTGTGTTCGAGCATTATTAATTCAGGCACAACTGTTCCCCCACCGGTTCCACCTCAATCTCCGAAAGCAGTATTTCATTGCCCGAAGCCAGCTCAATAGCATTGCTTTGACAGGCAGGACAGACAAACTGATAATGTCTGATCTCGAATTCGTTACTGCATGATGAACATTTTCCCGAAAGTGCAGCAGTCTTGATTTCAAGAGCACAGCCCTCAACAGGAGTTCCGGCAACAATAAGACTGAACGTTGACTGGAGCGCTGTTCCATCAACTCCGCTGAGCGGCCCGAGCATGACGGTTGCACGCAGTATTCTTCCAGAACCACAGACGCGCCGCTGGTCGTTCAGCAATTCGAGCAAACTTCGGGCGATAGAGATCTCATGCACGAAAGCGCCTACGCTCCCTTCTGGGCGTCTTGCATTCTTTTTAAACAATCAATCGTCCGTTGGGCTGCCTGTTCATTCAGGCGCTCAATTGCAAAACCCGCGTGGACAATCACAAAGTCACCTTCTTTGGCAGATGGAAGAAGCAACGTGCTGATTTCCTGCAGCACGCCCCCAAGTTCGACCTCGGCAGAGGAGCCGTCAACAGAACGGACACGCATCGGAACACCAAGGCACATTGTTTATACCCTCCAGTTGTTGAGTTCAGCACGTATCATTGCATTCAACACATGAATATTCTCTTTAATACGCGGGGAGATAGTTGTGTTAAACTCAAATCGTTCTCCTTCCATGCCATAGACAATCAGGGAAGCAGGAAGCTGACGTAACTCCCTTGCCATTTCAATTGCGTGTCCTGCACCAAACACATGGGTTGAGCGGGCAAAAAAGGTAACCGGTATTTTGTCCCTTGATACATCTATCCGGCAGATTGTCGCCGGCGGCAAGCCTGTCTTCACCGCATCAATCAAGAGAACGCGATCCATGCCCTGCCAGGCCTTCATCAGGGATGCGCCATCGCTTTCCATCTCCACAACCGCAACACCAGGAATGTTTCTTGCAGCGATTTCCTTGGCAGCCATTACTCCGATGCCATCGTCGCCCCGAAAGCTGTTTCCCAACCCGATCACTAATACTGTTGAAGTATCAACAGGAGGTGCCGGTTTATTGTCCTCCTCGATAATCATGCCTCTTCAACCTCCAGCTTCAGGAAATGTGTTGCGCAGGAAATGCACGGATCATAATTCCGTACTGCCTGCTCACACCGTAATGTGAGTTCTTCCCGCGGCATGTCAATTCGCGTTGAGACGAATTCCCGCAGATCGTTCTCGATCGTCGGCTGGTTTTGTGCCGTGGGGGGAACTATTTTTGCATCTCTGATAAGCCCGTCATCGCCGACACGGTAACGATGATACAACGTACCGCGCGGGGCCTCGCTTGCTCCAAACCCGATTCCTGCAACCGGAACAATATCGACACAGGCTGTTGCCGGAGGCTCGTACTGTTCGATAATCCGGATTGCCTCCTCAAACGCGAAGATTGTCTCAATACTCCGGACGATGATGCTCTTGAAAGGATTGCGTACCGGCAACCGCAGGCCAACGTCAACAGAAACCTGTTGAGCAACCGGCGGCAGACGGTCAAAATTCAGATTGAATCGCGCAAGCGGCCCGACACAATATGCGCCCTTTCCTTTCTCGTACCCGTGCAGCGCGTTGGAATGTTCGACATGGCGTTCTTCGAAATGGAATTCATATTCCTTGATGGCGATATCCAACCCGCTACTGGAAACGAACCGGCCTCCGTTGAACGGGTATTCATCCGGATGCCTGAGCGAAACACATTCATAGTCAATCTCAAAATCCGGAAACTCAAACCCTGCAGTCAACCGCGCCGTTGCTATTGCCTGCTCACGGCCCCATCGCAGATCCTCCAGCAGCAGGTTCAGTTCCTTTTTTGCCGGGACCCGGTGGAAGCCGCCGACCCTGACATTGACAGGGTGAATTTCGCGTCCGCCAAGAATATTGACGATGTGGTTTCCGATCTTCTTCATCTTGAGGGCGCGTTCCACCAACTGCGGATGGTCTTTTGCAAGAAGCAACGCATCTTCGTACCCGAGAAAATCGGGCGCATGCAACATGTAGATGTGCAACACATGGCTCTCTATCCACTCGCCGCAATACAACAGGCGTCGCAACGCACGGAGTTGCCCGTTTACCTGGACGCCAAAGGCGTCTTCCATAGCATGAACCGCGCTCATCTGGTACGCCACGGGACAAATGCCGCATATGCGTGCCGTGATATCAGGCGCCTCTGAGTATTTTCTGCCCCTTAGAAATGCTTCAAAAAAGCGAGGCGGCTCGAAGATGTTGAGCTTCACGTCCGCAACTTTACCATCGCTTATCTTCACAAGCAACGCCCCTTCACCCTCCACCCGGGCAAGTTGCCCCACTTTGATAATTCTATTTTTCATGGGCATCGCTCTCTTTTCTGAATGCTTCGGCATAAGCGTTGAAGCCGCGAAATGCGAGCATGATATCCTGCTTGCTGTTGCCCAATCCCGTAAAACGCCGGCTCAGGGCGGCAGTATTCGGGCTTTCCATTGGCCCAAAGCAGCCATAGCAGCCGCGATGATATGCCGGACAAATCGCTCCGCACCCGGCTTGGGTAACAGGGCCGAGGCATGCGACCTGCCCGGTAACCATGAGACATGCCGTGCCCCTCGACTTACATTCCATGCAGACACTGTGCGTAGGAATGTTCGGCCGGCGTTTATTCAGGAAGGCATTCACCACTTCAAGCAATTGATATTTGTTCACCGGGCAGCCGCGAAGTTCAAAATCAACATGCACGAAGGAGCCGACGGGCATTGACCTGTCAAGAGTGGAAATGTACTCGGGAGAAGCATAGACAATGCGTGTAAACTCTTTCACGTCACTCCAGTTTCTTAGAGCTTGAATTCCCCCCGCTGTTGCGCACGCACCGATGGTAATTAGCACGCGGCATACTTTCCGGATTTGCCTGATCCGCTCCACGTCGTGCGGGGTGGTAATACTTCCTTCGACGAAGCCGACATCATAAGGCGGTTTGAGGATGCGACGGCTTGCTTCCGGGAAGTTTGCAATCTCCACTGCCCCGGCAACAGCCAGAAGTTCATCCTCTGCATCCAACAGTGAAAGCTGGCAGCCATCACAGGAGGCAAATTTGAAAACCGCGACCTTTGTCTTTTTGTTTTTCATTCTACAGTTCCTTCTTCTCAAGCAGGTGCTGTACCCGCGGCAGCGGAAACACCGGGCCATCCTTGCAGATGAAATACGGGCCATACTGGCAGTGCCCGCAAACGCCGACAGCACATTTCATGTTGCGCTCCATCGAAAGATATGTTTGCTCTTGCGGCACGCCCCTGCGCTCAAGCTCGTCAAGCGTGAACTTCATCATGGTTTCGGGGCCGCAGACATAGGCAATAGTATCTCGAGCATCGAGCTTCACATAACTAAAGAGGTTCGTGACAACCCCGATATAGCCCTTCCATGAAGAATCACTGCGATCAACCGTGACAAGAACCTCAACATTGTAGCGATCCGCCCATTCTTCAAGCTCTACACGATAGAGCAAGTCGAGCGGGCTGCGGGCGCCGTACAGCAGTACAATACGGCCGAATTCGTTGCGCCGGCGAAAGAACGAGTAGAGCAATGGACGGAGCGGCGCCAAACCGATTCCACCCGCCACCACACACACATCTTTCGACCGTGCTGCGTCAACAGGCCATGATGACCCATACGGTCCGCGTACACCGATAACGTCTCCACGTTTTTTCTGTGCAAGGGCAGTTGTTACAATTCCAACGCGGTGAATGGTGTGGGCAACCGAACGCGGTTTAAATGGATCGGAACTTATGGAAATTGCGGACTCGCCCACTCCGGGAACATACACCATGTTAAACTGCCCCGGCTTGAATGGTGGCGCCTCATTCTCAAGATCCAGGTGAAGCGTGAAGGTATCATCCGTTTCCCAGAGTATCTTCCGGATGGAAACCGGTTGAGGCATCATCGGGTCAATGAGAGTTTCCTGGATTTCCTCCAATGTGGATTCCATCACGCATGAACTCCGCTGTTCGAGCCGTACACATCAAGTAACTGAAGGCGTGTTGCTTCAAGCCTTCTCTCCATGACATGTGAAAGCCGCTTCAGCATTTCATACCCGAAATCATGGTCATTTTCACATTTTGTCCGCAGGCATTTCCCATCCAGCGCGATTGCACGGACATCCGTCACTGCACATCCGTTGAAATGCCAGCGAAAGGGTGAGATCAGCCAGGACCATCCGAGAACTTCGCCGGGACCGGCAGTCTGAATTCGCAGGGAGCCGCGCTCATTCATGTCTATTTCAAGGGCAACGCGTCCACTCCGTACAAGAATGAATTTGTCTGCAACTTCACCTTCATGGATAAGATAGGAGCCCTCTTCGTAGCGCACATTTGATGCGCATCCCGCCAGCACATGTAAATGTTGATCACTCAGATCGGCAACAAAAGGATGCTGCCGCAGCAGTTGACTGAGATCTTCTGTTTGCATACTTGCCTCGTTTTCGTCAATGGATCTTTACGCTGTGGTGTCACCTCACTTTACTTTTCCGTATAAGGCATGGGGTGTTTCTCGCCCATCCGGAGTGTATTCACTTCTTCTGTTATGTCGATACCCACCGGGCACCATGTGATACACCTACCGCAACCGACACACCCGGACGTTCCAAACTGATCAATCCATGACCCAAGCTTGTGGGTTATCCACTGACGGTATCTGGATTTTGCCGAGGACCGGAAGTTCCCACCTGCAACCCTTGCATACTCCACAGTGAAACATGAGTCCCAGCGCTTCCAACGTTCGGCACGCTTACCGGAGAGATCGGTGACATCCTCGACAGTGGAACAAAAACACGTCGGGCAGACCATTGTGCAGTTGGCACATGCCAAGCACCGCTTTGCCACATCGTCCCAAAGGGGGTTGTCGTGGCTCTCATACAGCAATTGCTGAATATTCTCGGTGGACAACTCTTTGCCCATCTGTTCAGCCGCCAATTGAAGCGCCGTCTCAGCAATTGCAGTTTCCTCAGCCGTGGCGGATTGATGCGGTATTTGAACGACAACTTCCCCGCCCAACTTGCTGCCGACTTCCAAAATGAAGCATTGCTTGTCCCCGGATGTTATCTCGGTCAGCAAGAGGTCAAAACCCTTGCCGGCTTTCGGGCCTGTATTCATTGAGGAACAAAAGCAGTTTTCACCGGGCCGGGTGCAATTTACAGCAAGGATGAAGACATCACGCCGTAGCGAAGAATACGAGCTATCAATACATTCGCCCGAACAAAAGACTTTGTCCTGAATGGCTATCGCTTGTAGTTCACACGGACGAACACCGATGAAGGCATATTTCGGAACAGTGTGGCCCGAGCGTGAATCTTCTGTTTGCTCAAAACCCGCTTGTTGTAAT
>CAZWIN010000182.1:0-6108 GCA_964633855.1 uncultured Chitinophagales bacterium | reverse complement strand
TCGGATGTACCGAGCGCATTCTCCGAATGGGCACTCTGGGGACATTTTACTGGGACAAGAGCAGATACGTCTTATTACCCTGAAGCGTTTTTTTACCCGCTGATGAATGAGCAAGCCGTTGGATTTTCTCCTCCATCACGCACCGTGGCGGATTCGCTCGGACCTCTTACTTCACAATACTATCAGGTGCTATACAATGCTGATACACTGACGCTTGTTCTTTCAAACCTTAACTATACAGCTGCTCTGACGAATCCGTCCGCCCTGTTTGGATATAGGTATCTTCTGAATGTATCCAGGCTGGATGAGACTTATACGCCAACGGCAGCCGGAATATTCGTCAAGCTGGAAACCTTTGACCCAACGAACTGGTATAGCTGGAGTGTTGTCAATGGAGGGGTAACTCCTTCAAACATCAGAAATGGTCTGGCATTCCCGAATCCATTTATCGCAGATGGAACATCTTCGGTCGCGATTTCGACCGATGCAACTTCACCTATCAACGGATCATTGACTATTTTTTCGACAGATATGGAACGAGTATATTCCGCTGTTCTTAATTCGACACTCAGGTTGGGCAAAAACGTATTTGTTTGGAATGGAAAGGGAGAAAATAATGAGCCTGTTCAATCGGGCGTATATCTCTGGTTTCTTGAACTGCCCGGCCAAACACTCACCGGAAAAATTGCGGTCGTACACAAATGACGGCTTCATTTCAAGCAGACGAACTGAAGAAGGTTTTTAACCGGCGTGTGATTTTTGAAAAGATATCCTTTTCTCTTTCCATGAATCAGACACTGCTGATTACCGGAAGAAATGGCTCTGGAAAGTCCACCCTGGTGAAGATATTGAGCGATGTACTCACACCATCAGCCGGAAAAGTATCAATCTCAGTTGATGGCCTTGAGCAAGCCAAACATTGGAACCGTCACATAGGGTTCGTCTCGCCGTATCTGCAATTGTACGATGAGTTCACTGCAGCCGAGAATCTTCAGAGAAGCTGGAATATTCGCGGGCTTACACACCGTATTAATCCCGATGAACTTCTCGACTTTCTCGGCTTGTTGCATCGCAAAGATGATCAGGTGCGAACATATTCATCAGGCATGAAACAGCGGGTGAAATACCTGCTCGCTCTGGCCCACCGTCCGCCGATACTGATTTTGGATGAGCCCACCTCACATCTGGATGTAGAGGGTATTGGTGTGGTCCAGGAAATTATGAGATTGCAGCGCGAGAGGGGAATACTCGTGGTGGCGACCAACGACCTTCAGGATGTTTCGGAATACGAAGTACGGATTGATTTGAATGCCAAAAGCTAACCCATCTGCACATGCGTGGTTGAAGTCTGCCGTCGCCGTTTTCCTGAAGGATCTCTCGTCAGAACTTCGCACACGCTATGCTATCAGTGCTCTGGTGATGTTTGTCATTACAACCATCACCATCATTCTCTTTTCTTTCGGAAGCGAGGGTGCGCCGCCCGATGTTCTTTCAGGGATGCTTTGGGTAGTGATTTTCTTCGGTGCCATGTCAGGCCTTTCAAGAACCTTCGTTGCCGAAGAAGAACGGGGAACTTCGATGATGCTTCAGTTATTGACTTCTTCCCAAAGCGTTCTGCTTGGGAAATTGCTTTTTAATCTCGTATTGGCTGTCGGCTTGAACCTGCTGACGGTTATTCTATATTTGGGTTTCGTTAATGGGTTCGTTGTAAAGACGATGAGCATTTTTGTTGTCACGCTCATCCTCGGCAGTGTAGCACTTGCGGCGTCATCAACAATGATTGCCGCTATCATCGCCAAGGCAAATACCAAGGGAACCCTGTATCCTGTACTCTCATTTCCGGTATTATTGCCACTCTTGCTTGCAGCGATTAATGCGACCAGGCTTGCGACCGAAGGTGCCTTTTTTACCGAGGCCCTGAATGATTTTCAATTGCTTGTTTCGTATATTGTAGTCGTCGTAATTGTATCGTTCATGCTCTTCGAATATGTCTGGAAGGATTGAATGAGGGTTTGGCATCCCATACTTGGTGCGTGGCTTTCGGTGGTCAGTATTCTTGCCTTATCGTTACCCATGGTTCCCCAGCCTGTCCATTGGTACGAGTTTCCGATTGTTCCCGGCCTTGAAGACAAGGCACGTATTCTCTTTTTCCATGTTCCCACAGCTTGGTTGAGCGTTGTAGCATTCCTCTCAAGTATGGTGTACAGTATTCGCTATCTGCGAAAAAAAGATATGGATGATGATATCAAATCCACCGCAGCTGCCAGCTTGGGTTTCTTGTTTTGTACACTCGCGACTGTTACCGGTGCAATCTGGGCAAAGTTCAGCTGGGGGACATTCTGGAATTGGGACCCGCGGCAGACGTCAATTTTTATTCTTCTTTTGATATACGGAGCGTACTTTGCGCTACGCTCAGCCATCGAGGTTGAGGAGAAGCGGGCAGCTCTCTCCGCTGTCTACGCAATTATTGCTGGCGTAACAATGCCATTTTTTATGTTTATCATGCCTCGCATTCTCTCAAGCCTCCATCCCGAGCCATTGATTAATGCGCAGGGGAAAATTCACATGAATGCGACCATGCTTTCAGTTTTCGTTGCTTCTCTTGTGGGATTTACTGCATTGTACTTTTGGATGTGGGGATTGCGGGTTCGTGTACAAAAGTTGCTCTATATGCGATCCGATACACACTAAATGAGGGAGAGTCTGCATTGTTTGAATATATGAACCAGAATTCACTGTACGTTGTTCTGACTATAGCCCTTACAGTATGGCTTGGTATATACGGATATTTGTTTCGCCTTGACAAAAGACTCAAAGAGCTTGAAAAACAAAACAAGAACCAGGGAAGAGGAAGCTGACGATGAATGCGAAAACCATTGTAGCGGCGGTTGTTGTGGTTGTCTTTATTGTTTTTGGAACGTACTCTTTTTTTGATAGTAACGTAGAGTACACAAATGTTGCCGGAGCGATGAAGAGTCACAAAAAAGTACAGTTGAAGGGAACCTGGAACAAGGACAAGGAATCTTCGTTTGACTCAAAGACGAGCCAGTTCACTTTTTATCTTATTGATGAGCATGGGCAAGAGTGCAAAGTGATTCTTGACGGAGCTGCACCAAACAACTTTGAACTTGCTACGAGCGTTGTTGCCAAAGGCCGCTTCAGACCTGAGGAAGGATGCTTTCATGCCGAGGAAGTCTTGACAAAATGTCCTTCAAAGTATGAGGCCCAGCCCGACCAAGTCAAGAAAAATACCTGAATTCATCATGTGCATGACTAAGAGGAGAGTGGGATGATAGGCGGATTTCTTGTAAAGCTGGCGTTTGTTGCATGTCTGGGTGCAGTGCTGTGCTATTTTCAACATCACCGCAAAGCCGACCCCTTGATGTTGAAGCTGGGGCGTTTTTTCTTCAGAAGCACTGTGGCGCTTGTCCTCTCCATCAGCGCTGTTCTTCTCTATCTGATTCTGACCCATCAATTTCAATTTACCTACGTTTGGAATTACAGCTCTCGAGAGCTTTCCACCCCGCTCCTCATTTCCACCTTTTATGCAGGGCAGGAAGGAAGCTTCATGCTCTGGACACTCTACACATCGCTGATTGGTATCTTTCTGATGGAGTACTCTGCAAAGAAAGGTTATGAGTCCGCTGTGATGACCGTCTTTGGCTTGATTAACCTCACATTGTTGCTGATGCTGATTGTAAAGAACCCTTTTCTGTACGTTTGGGAAAGCTGGCCGGGACAAGTTGAAGCAGGTTTTGTGCCTGTCAATGGCCGTGGGCTCAATCCTCTCTTACAAAACTATTGGATGGTTATTCACCCTCAGATTCTCTTCACGGGTTTTTCGGCAATGAGCGTTCCCTACGCCTATGCCGTTGCCGCATTGATGAAAAGGGATTACACCAATTGGATTAAACCGGCGACCCCGTGGATTGTTTTTGGCGCGTTACAGCTGGGGACAGGCATTATTCTCGGAGGTTTCTGGGCCTATGAAACGCTTGGATGGGGAGGATACTGGGGTTGGGATCCGGTAGAAAATTCTTCATTGGTTCCTTGGCTTGTTTCTGTTGCCTCTATTCATACCATTCTTTCACAACGGAAGAGCGGCGCATTCGTCAAAACCAACCTTGTCCTAGCCATGTTCTGCTTCTTGATGGTTCTCTATTCCACATTCTTGACCCGGAGCGGAGTATTGGGGGATACTTCCGTTCACTCCTTTGTTGACCCGGGAATGTGGGCGTACTGGTTGCTTATTGCAATACTCACTTTATTCGGGCTGCTTGGACTCGGATTGCTTATTGTCAGGATGAAGGAAATGCCGAAAATCCCCGTTGAGCATTCATACTTGTCGCGTGAATTTGCTTTGTTTCTTGGCTCTGCCTCATTGGTTTTTGCTGCGCTTTTTGTCAGCGTTGGAACATCATCACCAATTATTACTCAGATATTCCAAGGCAAGGTAACTTCCGTTGATATTTCATACTACGTTGCTACGATTCTGCCGCTTGGTATTGCCATCAGCCTTCTTTCCGGCATTGGCCAGCTTCTCTGGTGGACACGATCCAAAGGAATGGAACTTGTACGCACGTTAATGCCGGCAGCATCGCTCGCCCTTCTGCTTACCGTGGTATCAATGTTTCTTGGTATGACACATTTTCTTGTCGGCCTTTTTGTCTTTGGGTCGCTATTCGCTCTCTTTACAAACATCCAAGTTGGTTGGAGAATCATCAAAGGAAGCCCGAAACATGCCGGTGGCGCAATTGCACATGTCGGCATTGCCATCATGTTTCTCGGGTTTGTTACATCATCGAAATATGACGAAAAGCAAACGCTTTCACTTGTCGAGGGCAAACCATCCAATGCACTTGGCGGATACACTCTTACATACGGCGGTTTCAGGTCCATCGGCGATGAAAAATATGAATTCATTGTCAACGTTGAGAAAGACGGAAGACATGACCAAGTTGCCCCAATCATGTATTACAGTTCTTACACACAAGGACTAATGCGCAACCCTGATATTCTCAACATGAAAACAAAGGATTTTTATGTCGCTCCTCTCTCTTTGGAGGAGAAGAATGACGAGAAGGTATCGCTCCAAAAAGGTGGAACGAAGAGAATTTCTAATCTCACCGTTACATTTGAAGGATTCGACTTTCCTGTCATGGAAAAAGCTGCCATGTTAGAAGGGAAAGAGGTCAGAATTGGGGCAAAGTTGCGGGTGGTTTCTGATAACAGCGCTTCATCATCAACAGAAGTTACACCATACAAACTCATCTCCAATGGAAACCAGCAGGATGTGCCTGCCACTTTTGCGGGGCGCTATGAATTCCGTATAGCAAGCATGACACCAAATCGAGAGTCTCCGGAGCAATCATCTGTTGAAATCACTATGGTTGACATGACCAAAGAGGAAGGGGATGTTTTGGTCGTCGAGGCGAGTATCAAGCCCTATATCAATCTGGTTTGGTCAGGTGTTCTGATTCTTCTTTTAGGTTTTATCGTGACCATAGTGCGCAGAGTACAGGAAGCTTCATTGAAGGATACAGGTAAAATTGAGGCAATCTGACGTCTAGGGCAAGCTTACGCCTGTGCCAAAAACGTACACCAATTCTGCGCCGGCCCAGGCAGTGAATAGTAAGATACCAACGCTGACTGCAACTATTGAAAGGTAGAGAAAGGGATTTTGCCCTGGAATCTTACCTCTTGCCCCAGCTCTCCACAAACAAATGGCTGTAAACAGCGCAGATGTAATAAATGCCATCTGCTCATGCAGCTCAACCTGAGCTTGTGCTCCAACGGGAATAATATCACCCCCTTTAGCAGATAGACCACTCGCCACAGCTGTAATCAGGAAAAAGAACCCTGTAAGCTGGACTATCCACGCGGCCTCAGCCATGTTCTGCTTCTTGAAAATTACCGAAATGAAATCAAGGAGCATTGCCATAGGCAGAAGTGCTATCGGGAAATGCACCAAAAGGGGATGGATATTCAGCATTAGAATCTTGGAGGTAACTTCTTATTTATTAATAACTAGTTATTAGATTCATCACATGAATTACCGCACTAACGAGAAGATATCCTCAATCCCGACCACATCAACTGAATAAAATG
>CAZWIN010000181.1:385-6138 GCA_964633855.1 uncultured Chitinophagales bacterium | reverse complement strand
GTCGTGGTTGCCGGGACACGAGGCATCGTAACCGACACGGTTCATCATTTCAAAAAGTGCGCCGCCTTGCGCGCCTGCATATTCCATATCGGAGATCGGGTTGCCGGTCATAACGTCTCCACCATCGAGCAGAAGTGTCGGCACGCCAGTTGCCCTGATGCTGTCCACGGCAAATGTGAGCTCGTTGATGCCTCCTACCATCGGCTTGGGCGTGGTTTTCATCCAGACCGCCTCGTGCGGCACGAAGCTTGCATGAATATCGTTTGTGTGGAGAATGGTAAGTGTGTGCTCCTGCGAACACGCGGAGCCGAATACAGATACAAACAGCAAAATGGAAAGGTGAACGCGCATTGACGCCCTTCAAACTGTGAGTGTGATTGTACCACCAAGGTGGAGCGGAATTGAAACCGGAAGGTTCCGCGGCAGACAGTTCCAATGTAATAAGAAAAGAGGATTATTGGAAGAGGTGAAGGGTGGCTAATCCGGCCCTGCGAGGCCATCTTGACTATTCTTGATGGTTTTACTAAGATGTATCTGTTCCACACCTTGCCCTACCCACTCTCAACCTTTGGCACCTGTTCTTCGATATTATCTCGTTTCAGTTTGCACTTCCTATGCAGTGCTGGCATTCTGCTGTTTTTCACCGCTTGCATCCGCACAGTCTCCTGATATCAAGTTTAAACGGCTCTCCAGCGATGACGGTCTGTCCGAATCAAGTGTCCGGTCAATATTGCAGGATAAGATGGGCTTCATATGGGTTGGCACTGCGGATGGCCTCAATAAGTATGATGGCTACAGCTTCCGGGTGTTTCGCAATGACCCGGAAAACCCGAAGTCGCTCTCCGGCAATTACATATCTGTTCTGTATGAAGATCAAATGGGTTTACTTTGGGTCGGAACACTCAATGGGTTGAATGTCTTCGATCACAGGACCGATTCATTCTCGCGATACCTGAATGACCCTCGTGATTCAGCCACCCTTTCGAATAATTCCGTCCTCTCAATTTATCAAGACCGCTCGGGTCTTCTTTGGATCGGAACTGTAAATGGGCTGAACCTCTTTAACCGCGAGCGTCAAACGTTCACTCGCTTTCGGAATGAACTTCACAACCCCAACTCTCTCTCGAACAATACCGTTCGTTGCATTGCGGAAGAGAGCCCTAAACAATTGTGGATTGGAACAGATGACGGTCTGAATCTTTTTGATCAGGAGACGGGGACGTTTCATTGCTACCGTACTGACCCCCACAATTCGAAATCTATCTCGAACAATGCAATCCGGTATATCTTTCAAGACCGGTCGCGGGCATTATGGATTGGAACTGCCAATGGTCTTAATTCCTTTGACCGCCGAAACCAGTCTTTCATTTGTTATGCCAGCGATCCAAATAACTCGAGCTCATTGTCAGACACCCCCATAACGTTTATCGAGCAAGATTTTCTCGGATTCTTGTGGGTCGGTACGGAGAATGGTTTAAACGTGTGTGATCCATCAAAAATGTCTTTTACACAGTACCGGCATGACCCCAAAGACCCGGGTTCACTGTTTGGCAATCACGTGTTTTCCGTTGCGGAAGACCGATCAGGTGCGCTGTGGGTCGGGACCTACGGCGGCTTGAGTCTCTTCGATCGTCGAAGGAAGGCATTTACCTATCATCGGAACAAGGCGGGAATGTCAAATTCATTATCGAGCAACAGTGTGTGGTCTATTTGTGAAGATCGCAAAGGAGTTATTTGGGTTGGAACCCGGGGAGGGGGGCTCAATCAGTACAACCGGCACAGTGGATTGTTTACTTCTTATAAAAACGATCCTTCCCATCAAAACTCGTTGTCAGACAATGATGTTTACGCCATATGTGAAGATCGTTCGGGGGCTTTATGGGTCGGGACGTTTGCCGGCGGGCTCAACGTCTTCAACCCGGAAAGGAAATCGTTCGTCCGGTATCAGCACAATCCCGGCAGCCCTTCATCCCTTTCAGATAATCGCATCTATACCATCTACGAGGATGGGTCTGGGACAATATGGGTCGGAACCAAATCGGGGCTGAATTGCTTCGAACCCGGGAGCAACTCGTTTGTGGGTTATTACAACAACCCAATGGACCAAAGTACACTCTCACACAATGAAGTTATGTCCATCTTCGAAGACCGGAAAGGTTCTCTTTGGATAGGGACGTTCGGGGGAGGGCTCAATCAGCTCAACCGCCAGAGTAACTCATTTATCAGGTACCAACATAGTCCCCGCGACTCAACATCATTGTCAAATGACATGGTGATGGTTATTTATGAAGACAGATCAGAAAGGTTGTGGATGGGGACATCCGGCGGATTGAACCTGTTCGACCGTACTGCACGAACATTCAAATGCTTTCGGGAGAGGGATGGGCTACCGAATGATGTCGTTTATGGAATTCTGGAAGATGGCAGCGGCGATCTCTGGTTGAGTACGAACAAGGGCGTCTCACGGTTCAAACCGAAGACCGGGGAATTCAAAAACTATGATGCGTCGGACGGGCTCGGCTTCAATGAGTACAACTCCGGCGCTTTCTCGAAGGCTCGCGATGGTGTAATGTTTTTCGGGGGTCGGGGCCTCACCGAGTTTCATCCCGACAGCATAAAGGACAACACCTTTATTCCCCCGGTGGTCATTACCAATTTGCTGCTTCTCAATGAGCCGGTGAAAGTAGGAGTTGACTACAACGGGTTCATCCTCCCGCAGTCCATCACGACTGCGGAGAATCTCACACTTTCCTATCGGGAGTCGTTCTTTACCTTTGAGTTTTCGGCTTTGTCGTATGCGAATCCCAAGAAACAACGATTTGCCTATATGTTGGAGGGATTTGACAAAGAATGGATATACACGGACGCGGCAAGGCGCTTTGCTACATATACGAACCTGAATCCCGGAACATATATCTTCCGGGTAAAGGGCTCTAATCACGACGGGATATGGAATGAGAAGGGACGCTCACTGACAATTAGTATTACTCCGCCTTGGTGGAAAACGTGGTGGGCGTATGCGCTGTATGGAATCTCAGTGCTCGGTTTTCTCTATGCCTTGCACCGTTATCAGATGCATAAACAGGAACTCAAGTTTGCCTTCGAGCTTGATAAACGCAATGCAATTTTGGAAGAACGCAGGCGTATCAGTAGTGACATGCACGATGACCTCGGGAGCAATCTCTCCACCATCGCCCTCCTCAGTCAGGTAATGAAAGCAGATAGATCGGGAAGCCCGGGTCGGATTGATGCGGAGAAAATTGCAGCCGCAGCACAACAGTCGCTCGAAAAGATGAGCGAGATCGTCTGGTCGCTCAATCCGCGCAACGACAAGCTGGAAAATCTCGTTGCCTACATCCGCAAGTATGCAATGGAGTATTTCGAGAGCTCTCCCGTCAAATGTAGTGTGACGATGTCGGGTACGATTCCTGACGTGGAGATCACCGGTGAACAACGCCGTAATGTGTTCCTCACGGTGAAGGAGTCACTCCACAACATCATCAAACATTCGCAGGCGACGTGTGCTGAGATTGCTATCGAGTTTAAGGATCATTCGTTGCACCTGTCCATCCACGACAATGGCAAGGGGTTCGATGCTGCGGCCCGGAACGTGTTTGGCAACGGTATTGCCAACATGCAACGTCGTATGAAGGAGGCGGGTGGAGAGGTTGCGATTGAGAATAACGATGGGACGAGGGTGAGGCTGACGGTGCCGGTTGAGTAACGGGTAACACATTCCCCTCTCGAGAGGGGAATCAGAAGGGGTGTGTAACTAAAGCACAGAGTAATGAAAAAACGTTTCCTTGCCTACGATCCGAGACTCAAGCAGCTTGCGCGGGATCTCCGTAACAACAGCACACTTGCTGAAGTGCTTTTGTGGAATGAGTTGAAGAGAAAGAAAATGATGGGCTATGACTTTCACAGGCAGAAACCGATTGACAGATATATCGTGGATTTCTTCTGTCCTGTGCTCATGCTGGCCATTGAGATAGATGGGGACAGTCACCTTGGCCGCGATGCAGCAGATGCGAAGAGGCAGCACAAGCTTGAAATGCAGGGAATACGGTTTCTTCGATTTGATGATCTTGAAGTGAAGTTCAATATGGAGAGCGTCTTGAAGGAGATCGAGCATTGGATTTTGACACACCCCTGTCAGCCTCCGGCTGACATCCCCTCTCAAAGAGGGGAATAAATAACCAAGTTTAACGCACTCCCCTCTCTAGAGGGGAGTTGGAGGGGTGTGTACTCAAAGCCATTACCCGAAAGGGGTATTGAATAAGGCCCCTGTTTGTAGTTATGTTGAGGCGAGGAGAGAATGGAAACCATAGATGTTGCTGTAGTAGAAGATCTGGAAGAAATCAGGGAAGCCCTGAGAGTGCTGATCAATGGCTCACAGGGCTTTTCCTGTACGCATGTGTTTGCAAACGCCGAAGCAGCGATACAACAACTCCCGGAGCTGCATCCGGATGTGGCTCTGGTGGATATTCACCTCCCCGGGCTGAGCGGCATCGAATGTGTACAGGACCTGAAGGAACAGATGCCCCGGACACAGTTCATGATGTGTACAGTGTACGACGATGACGACCACATTTTCGATGCGTTAAAAGCAGGTGCGACCGGCTACATCCTGAAACGTACGTCTCCTGCGCAGATCCTCGAAGCAATCCGCGAATTACATGCAGGCGGTTCACCAATGAGCGGTGAAGTTGCCCGCCGGGTAATCAACTCCATCCACAAGAAAAACTCCAATTCCGCCGAAGCTGTCGAAATTCTTACAAGCCGGGAGAAAGAAATCCTCGACTACCTTGCGCAGGGCTTTCTCTACAAGGAAATTGCCGACAAACTCTCCGTCAGCAAGGAAACCGTAAAGAAACACATCCACAACATCTACGAAAAACTCCACGTTCAAACCCGCACAGAAGCCCTGAATAAGGCGTTCCCGAGGTAATTCCATCATATTACTGTCATTGCGAGGCGTTTTGTGCCGAAGCAAGCTCATTTTTTTGCCAAAGAGAAAAGGGATTGCTTCGCCTTGAGAAACAGGCTCGCAATGACAAGAATACGGTCATTGCGAGGAACGCTTTTTGTGACGAAGCAATCTGATACATGTGAAAGAGATTGCTTCGGGACTTCGTCCCTCGCAATGACAGGGAACCCGGTCATTACGAGGAGCGTTTCCTAGCGACGAAGCCTGCCCGACAGATGAGAACCATTCATGGCAGGCGGGTAATCTCGTCTTTGTCAAGGGCGAGATTGCTTCGGGTTGGGAAGAACCTTCGCGATGACCTGCGATCCCACTACTCCATCTCTCCATCACTTCATTGATCCATCTTTCTAATATCCCCCAAAAGGGTAATTGTCCGGCCTCTGTTGTGACTGTATCTTGTGCCATGCATTTCTTCGCGTATCATCAGATTACAGGGAGGTTCCATGAAACACAGGTCCAATAAGGCGAACATTGCGCAGTACAGCTCAAACGCAGTGACAGTTGCACTCATGCTTGGTGCCTTCTTGGTAGTTGGTACCGCATCTGGCGCTGAAAACTTCTATGCCAGTGTAGCGCATGGACTATGGAGTAAAGATAGCACATGGGCCTACTTCGATGGGGACGACAGTACGCTGATCGTCTATCCCGCGCCGCATCCGCCGGGAGGCGGCGAGCCCGCTCGCATCCGAACACATGTAACTGTTGATCAAAATGTGGGCCGCACTGATCAAACAATAGTGGAATACTGGGCCGGTGGGCTTCATAT
>CAZWIN010000181.1:0-375 GCA_964633855.1 uncultured Chitinophagales bacterium | reverse complement strand
TCAGATGATCTATTACTCGAGAAATGACATAACAACGGATGGTCCGACGGCTAGGTTTGAAAACTTGAGTACTGGCACTCTGCATCTGTACCCGGAAGGTGGATATGGCCCAACCATCTCCGGCAGAGTATTCAATGATGGGACGATAGAAACGCACACAGGTTGGGGAGGATCTCAAGGCATCTCAAATCTCGTCGAGAACCACGGTTCGATTGAGGTTACAGAGGGAACTGGTTTGTATGTCGGCTTAAGTGGTGATGGAGAATTGGGTGGTTCGGTTAACGTCGATGGTCTGTTCAGTTACTCAGCGACAGGTACTGTAACAGTGACTGCCATTTTTACCAGCGGCGTTGATGGCATTACCGGATTATCGGG
>CAZWIN010000180.1:0-6150 GCA_964633855.1 uncultured Chitinophagales bacterium | reverse complement strand
CCTGAATCGCTACGCCGTCCTGGTAGACGCGGAAGAAGCCCTGGGCCGGCGGCTTCCAGTCGGCCTGATCGAGCCGCTGACCGCTGACGTTTTCCGGGCCTTCGTCGAAGTGCGGCGTGATCAGCAGTCTATATTCGGACCCGCCTGTTTTTCTTCCACCGGACTTTTTGGCTATTGCCATTACGCCTCGAAGTAGGAAGCTTCTTCCTGCTTGAACATGTCAATAACCTCTTTTGAGGTCTTTGTCTCCTGCAGGCGTTTGCGGAATTCCTCTTTGTTCATCAGGCGTGAGATTCTGCTGAGGAGTTTGATATGCGGGCCAACCATGCTGTCCTTGCCGACAAGCAGAAACACCAGGCGAACGGGTTTTTCATCAAGCGATTGATAGTCAATCGGTTCAGCTGTAATCGCGAAGGCTGCAACGATATCGGAAACCGCATCAGTCTTTCCGTGCGGAATAGCGAAGCCGTTACCGACCCCCGTGGACATGATCTTTTCGCGTTCAAGAATTGCATCCCGCAGTTTTGCCTTGTCCTGAACCTTCGGCGAAGAAGCAACCAGGTCAATCATTGCGTCAATAATTTCTTCCTTGGAGCTTCCCTCGAGCCCGGTCACAACCAGGTTTTCGGTGAGTATGTCACTTATTTTCATAAAGTCGTTCTTCTCCTATGGTTCGTCACGCCACCTGATTACCTTCTTCTCGAATTGGTTGGCAATGTTATCCGCTGTCCGTTGTTCATGAGCCTCGGAATTGATGTGAAACAACGGGCGTTCCTTGTCGGGAATCAACAATACCGAAACGGCATCCTGTTGCTGGCCATCAAAATACACTTTGACGCCATCAACGAGGTCGCGGCGGTAGGGCTCGGTGTCGCGCATGATATTGCGCATCACTTTACCTTTGTGCTCCCATGAGCAATTGACGTTCCGCTTTGCTGCTGACAATTTCGGGAGCTCGTCGTTGATTTCCGCAAGGCCCTTACCGGAGCGTGCAATCATTTCCAGAATTTTTGCCAGGGAATACATTGCATCCGTGGCAAAGAAAAAGTCGGTAAAAATAAATCCGCCCTTCGTTCCCCCCACGAAATCAGTTGCCTTGTTCTTGGCGAGTTCCATCATCGCTGCGTGGACGTTCCTGGTCTTCAGTACCTGGATACCCCGTTCTTTTGCAATCAGATCTATTTCACCGGATGAAGTGATCGGGACGGCAATCGTTTTCACATTCGTGTGTGTGCGCATGTACATGTCAGCAACGATGGTCAGCAGCCGGTCACTGTCAATGGCTTCGCCGCGCTCATTGACAAGGAACAGCTTTTCCCCGCCGGCATCAATGAGGCAACCGATGTCATATTTCAGCGAAGTTACGATGTGGGAAAGTTGCTGCACGGAGTAGTCAAATTCGTATTTGTCCCGCGTCAGTTTCTTGGGGTCAAGATGCGCATTAACGGCCACGACCTGGCAATCGAACGAGCCAAGGATGACGGGGAAGATGGTTGAAGCAACGCCGTTCGAATAATCAATAACGACTTTGAATTTCCTTCCGCTGATGGCGGCGACATCGAGCGATGCGAGAAATTTCTCGCGGTACACTTCTGTCGTGCGTTCCGGGAAGGAAATTGTGCCGACTTTCTCCCGTTGGGCGCGTGCAAAATCCTCTCCGAAAAAGAGGCGCTCAACAGATTTTGTTTTCTTGGTCGGTAAATCGGTGCCGTTGGCGTCAAAAAAGATGATATCGGTCAGGTTCTTATCGAAGGGCGACCGGCGGACATGAATTCCGCCTGCTTCTTTGCCACTGCTCAACTCATGCCGGAGCAGGGGAATCGAGGTCGCACGAAGGTCAAATGTATTTACCCCTGCGGAAATAAGCCCGCATATCAGGGAACGGTTCATCATACGGGAAACATTATCCGAATCGCGGCATGTAACTACCGTTTTCCCCTCTCCCACAAATGCGCCGAACGCCGCTCCGAGCTTCGCGCCGAACTCCGGGTTCATTTCTATATTCGAAAGGCCGGTGACGCGTGAATCTGTGAACAACTCGCGTAGCCACTTATCCTCCCACACAAGGCTGCGTGTGAGGATTGCGCCTTCTTCCACTACCTTCTCAGGCCAGAGTTTGATGTTGGCCGAGAGCTGTGCTTTTCTTCCGATCCAGCAGGCGTCAGCAATGAAGACGTTCTCAGCGATAACGGACTTCTCGCCGATGGAACATTTTGCCCCTACCACATCTGAGGAAAGCTCCGCGCTGTGCCCGACAACGATGTCGTTCCAGAGTACACTGTTTGAGATGGTTGTCCCGGGGCCGATTACACAATTATCGCCGATGACGGAGTTTGCAATCTTGATGTTATCGCCAAGCGTGCAGTTCTTGCCGATAACGACAGTGCCGTGCACTTCGATACGATCCGGTTGATACGATGTCCCTTCGCCTACGTACAACATTCCAAGCTTCGCACCCTCAATCTCCACTTTTGCTGTTCCACTGAGAGCGTCAAGATGGGCTTCCTGGTATTCATTCAGGTTGCCGATATCGCGCCAGTAGCCATCAGCAATGTAGCCGAATAACCCGTCGTTCTGTTTGAGGAGAAGCGGAAAAAGATCCTTGCTGAAATCAAAATCGCCTTCACGATAGGGAATGAGCTCAAGGACTTCCGGTTCGAGAATGTAAATTCCGGTATTGATTGTATCGCTGAAGACTTCACCCCACGATGGCTTTTCGAGGAAGCGGGTAATGCGCCCATCGTCCCTTGTGATGACAACGCCAAACTGAAGCGGGTTTTTTGCGTGCGTCAGGACTATTGTGGCAACTGCTTTGCGTGATTCATGGAATGTGATCGCATCAGTCAGGTTGAAGTCGGTGAGGACATCACCGCTGATGACCATGATGCGTTCATTCATGCCCTTGGTGGCATTGCGTACGCTACCGGCGGTACCGTAATCGGCGTCCGCTTTTACGTACGCCATCTTGACGCCAAATGGTTCCCCGTCCCCGAAATATGTTGTGACAGCTTCCGGTGAATAAAAGAGAGTTGAGATAAGGTCGGTGATACCGTGATTTTTCAGAAGTGTGACGATGTGGTGCATCATGGGTTTGTTCATCATGGGCACCATCGGCTTGGGGGTATTGCACGTCAGGGGTCGTAAGCGGGTCCCGAACCCACCAGCCATTATCACAGCTTTCATAGCGCGGCGCTAAATCGTTTCAGAGATGATAGGGGAAAGGAATTGATTGATAAAAGATAGCGAAATCAATGTCTGAATTCAACCGTTGAATGCCTGGTCGAGGTCGGCGATAATATCTTCCACATCCTCGATTCCAACCGAAATACGTACCAACCCATCCGTGACACCAATACGGGCACGCTGGTCCGGGGGGATGGCTGCATGGGTCATGGTTGCCGGATGAGTGATGATCGTTTCCACGCCGCCGAGGCTTTCGGCGAGTGCGCAAAGCCGCACTTTCTTCAGGAACGAAGATGCTTGTTCAATACCGCCAAGTTCAAAGGAAATCATTCCCCCGAATCCGCTCATCTGCTTTTTGGCAAGTTGATGCTGCGGATGATCAGGGAGCCCCGGGTAATACACTTTTTGGACACGCTTCTGTGCCGTGAGCCATTCCGCCACTTTCATGGCATTTTCATTGTGCTGCCTCATTCGGACGGCGAGCGTTTTTGTGCCTCTGAGACAGAGCCACGAATCAAACGGGCTTAAAATCCCGCCGACGGATTTCTGAAGAAAACGGAGCTTCTCTGCAACGGCTGCATCATTGCAGACAACAAGCCCGCCAAGCATATCACTGTGCCCGTTGAGATATTTGGTGAGGCTGTGAACAACAATATCGAAGCCGTAGCTCAACGGCCTTTGGAGACAAGGGGTGGCAAAGGTATTGTCAACAACAGAAATAAGTTTGTGCCGTTGTGCAATTGCCGCTGAAGCTGCCAGGTCAGTAATCTCCATGGTGGGGTTTGTCGGTGTTTCAACGAACAGCATGCGGCTGTTCGGGCGGAGAACCCGTTCCACATTTTGTAGATTGGTGGTGTCCACAAAATCAAACTGCAGGCCGAAGTCTTCCCATACCATCTTTGCTATCCGGTATGTTCCGCCGTACACATTCTGCGAAAGAATGACATGATCACTAGGTTTCAGTAAATGCATAATCGCATCCACGGCAGCCGTACCCGAGCCGAATGCCATGCCGTGAGCGCCGCCTTCCAGTGCCGCAATGTTCAGTTCCAAAGCCGTGCGGGTTGGATTGGAAACCCGGCTGTACTCGTAACCTTTGTGCTGGCCGATTCCCTGTTGCACATAAGTGGAAGTGAGAAACACCGGCTGCATTACAGCGCCAGTGGTTGGTTCAGGTGGCTGGCCGGCATGAACAGCCTTGGTGGAGAAGCCCTTGTATTCTTCTTGTGACATTATTATCTGCCCATATATTCTATCACGTCGTAGCGTGTGAGGATGCCTGTGACGCGCTGATCCTCTTCAATCAAAACGGCGGGATTCTTTTTGGAGGTCATCAGCCGGATAACATCTTCGATCTGTGAGTCAACATTCATTGTCGGAAAACTCGGGCCCATGATCGCACTGACGGGCGAATCCACCAGCGCAGGCCGCTCCATGACGGCGGACATAAGGTCGTGATCCTGCACCGACCCGACGGACTGCCCGCGGTCAAGTACCGGTAGTTGGGAAATATCGTTCTCTCTCAAGAGGTCAAGTGCTTTGCGAATGGTGGTAATCGGGTCTATGGAAACAACCTTTGTGGAGTTTTTGCCTTTCCCTTGCAGTACGTAACGGGCAGTCACTCTTTCGGGAGTAAGGAAGCCATACTCGCGCATCCAGTCATCGTTATATATCTTGCTCAGATAACGCTCACCGCTATCCGGCAACAATACAACAACAACATCGTTCGCTTTGAAACGATCGGCAATCTTCATCAACCCTGCTGCGGCTGTACCAGCGGAGCCACCGACAAGCAAGCCTTCCTCTCGCGTCAATCGCCTCGCCATCAGAAACGATTCCTTGTCCGTTACTTCAACCATCTCATCCACATATTCAAAGTGAAGAACACCGGGGACATAATCCTGCCCGATACCCTCAACCTTGTATGTTTTCAAAAGGGGGGTGATCTTCTTCGTGTAGAAATACTCCCTCAATGCCGAGCCCTTGGGGTCAATGCCGACAATTTTGATATTCGGGTTCTTTTCTTTCAGGTATTTACCTGTGCCGCTGATAGTGCCGCCCGTTCCAACGCCGCAAACCAAATAGTCAATTTGGCCTCCAGTCTGCTCCCAGATTTCCGGGCCTGTGGTCCTGTAGTGGGATTCCGGGTTCTGGGGGTTGTAATACTGGTTTGCAAGGATGGAGTTTGGTGTTTCGCGGACTATGCGTTTGGCAACCTCCGTGTAGCTTTCCGGAGATTCGTGTGGTACGGCAGTCGGCGTAACAATCACTTCCGCGCCGAATGACCTGAGCAGGCGGATTTTCTCCATGCTCATTTTATCAGGAAGCGTGAACACGGTTTTATAACCCTTTACTGCTGCAACAAGGGCAAGTCCCATGCCGGTATTGCCTGAAGTGGATTCAACAATCGTTCCCCCGGGTTTCAGCCTTCCTTCACGCTCTGCTTCCTCGATAATAGAGACGCCAATCCTGTCTTTGACGGAACCGCCGGGATTGAAATATTCGACTTTCGCAAGAATCAGCCCCTTCGCATCGCCGGTTATTTTGTTCAGCCTGACAAGCGGGGTACTGCCTATCGTCTTGAGGATATTCTCGTAATAGCTGACTTTGGAAAGATCTTTTACCATGCTCATACCTGCTTGTTGGAAAACCGACTACGGATAATGCGATGACGGGAATTACGCAAGATAGGCAACGTCAAAGAACAGATTTACCATTGAAGTTTTTCTATTTTGCTGTGCAAATATACCGGATTTGAAAAGGAGAAGCAAGGAAAGTTAGGTACTGATAGGAGCGGCTTCAGCTTTTTTAGGCAAGTCCAAGGAATCCTCAACTGGCAAATCTTTTGATTAGTATTGGGGTAAAGTGGCTTGATTCTTTCAGGGGTTCACCATAAATTCTTCCAGCTTTTGTTTTGAGATTGCCCCGCTGACGCTTCGTTATTTGAAAGGGCTTTACGATGAAAAA
>CAZWIN010000179.1:0-6158 GCA_964633855.1 uncultured Chitinophagales bacterium | reverse complement strand
CCTCTTCCGAACAGGACAGGGCCCGCTTTCTTCAAGAAGCTCAGGCCGCATCGGCGCTCAATCATCCTCATGTTTGTACAATCTACGATATTCAGCAAGAGGGCAACCAGCATTTCATTGCAATGGAGTTTGTTGACGGCGTTACCTTGCGTGAAAAGATGGGGTCAGGAAACCGGACGCTGGACACTGTTCTTCCGCTGGCAATACAAATCGGGGAAGCGCTTCAGGAAGCACATGCCAACGGCATCGTTCACCGTGATATCAAGTCCGATAACATCATGGTGAACACCAAGAATCACATTAAGGTGATGGACTTTGGCCTGGCGAAGCTCAAGGGCTCGCTGAAACTCACTCGCTCTTCCAGTACGGTTGGAACATTAGGGTATATGGCACCCGAGCAGATACAGGGTGGCGAGGTTGATGCCCGCAGTGATATTTTTTCGTTTGGTGTGCTTCTGTTTGAAATGCTGACAGGTAAGCTTCCCTTCCGTGGCGAGCATGAGGCAGCGATGATGTATTCAATCCTCAACGAACAACCGGAATCCCTTGCCAATACGCTTCCTGACTCATCTCCGGAGTTAATCCACATTTTCAACAAGTCTGTCGAAAAGGATCCTGAAGATCGTTATCAAACTGTAGGCGAGATGGTTGTCGATCTCCGGCGTCTGAAGAAGGATTCGACAAAAGTCCATCGCACAAGTGCTCAAGTTGTCAGGCCTGAATCTATGGTGTCTTCAGTCTGGACCGCGCCGACTTCATCCAATGTGCAGCCGACCATGAAACGGAAAGGTATCCAGGCACTTGTGGTTGTGGTGTTGCTTGTTGCGATTGCCCTTCTGTTCCAGCTTCAACCGTGGAAATCAACCGGGTCTGGTGCCGGGAAAAGAACACTTGCAGTTCTTCCGTTCGAGAATCAGGGCGACGCAGAGAAGGAGTACTTTGCTGATGGCATTACCGATGAAATTACGAGCAGGCTTTCCCGTTTGTCCGGACTTGGTGTGATTGCACGGTCAAGTGCTAAAGAATACAAGAAAAGCACAAAGCCTTTGAAGCAGATTGGCGAGGAACTTGGTGTTGATTATCTGTTGATGGGAACAGTGCGCTGGTCGGGGGAAAAAGGAAATGACCAGCGTGTCCGTATCAGTCCTGAATTGATTCAGGTAAGTAATTCCATTCAGACATGGTCGCAACCGTTTGAAGCCGACTTCTCCGACGCGTTCAAAATCCAATCTGACATTGCATCTGAAGTCGTACGGGCTTTGGATGTCCAGCTTCTTCAGACTGAAGAACAATCACTAGGAGAAAAACTGACGACCAATGCGACGGCGTATGACTTTTATCTTAAAGGGTTGGAATACGACGGAAGAGGATTTGCCAAAGAAGATATCGAGCTGGCAATTCAGATGTTTCAGAGGGCGATCGATGAAGATCCCGGATTTGCAGCTGCGTACGCATGGATGTCCCAGGAACATTCTGGTATGTATTGGTTTTTCCATGATCGCACTGAAGCGCGTGTGCAACAAGCCTTGAGCGCTGCAGACAAGGCGCTTGCGCTGAATCCCCGGCTTTCAGAAGCGCACTCAGCTAAAGCCAGATATTATTATCATTGCAAACTGGATTATGCAAATGCACTGGCCGAATATGACATCGCCCTGAAATACGGGCCCAATAATTCAGATGTCGCATATGGGATGGCGGCCGTCAGACGGCGACAGGGAAAAATGCTCGAATCGGTGGAGTTGTTCAGGAAGGTTGTGGAGGTAAACCCGCGGGAACAGGATATTGTCCGCCAATTGGGTGAGACCTTGACACTTGCCAGGAAGTATAACGAAGCACAAGCTGCGTACGACCGGTCCATTCTTCTTGCTCCCGATCTAGAGTATGGCTATGCAACAAAGTCGGTTAATACTCTTCTTTGGACCGGTGATGTTGACAGAGCAGTTGCAATTGCTGATAGTGGGCTTGAGCGGAACAAGACCAAACTTCAGCCGGTTCTCCTGGCATCACGTGCAAGAATATTGTGGTATTCCAATAACTACGAGCGTGCGATGAATGCAGTTGAGGGACTTGCGGTTCTGGGTGAGGTGACAAATCAGTTTGGTTATTTACCTCTTTCGCTGATGCGCGGAATGGTGGAATACACAATGGGAAATTCGAAAAGCGCGGTGGCATATTTGGATACTGCTCGAAGAGAACTCGAATTGAAAACAGGCCAACATCCTGAGGATGAGCGTTTCCATAGTTCGTTGGGACTTGCTTATGCAGGGCTCGGGCGTAAGGAGGAGGCGATCCGTGAGGGTTTGAAAGGGGTTGAACTTCTTCCGGTCGAAAAAGAGGCGTGGAGGGGTTCTTTCCGGTTGATGGATCTTGCGCACATCTACACCATGGTTGGGGAAGCCGACAAAGCTATTGATATTTTTGAAAAACTGCTTTCGGTCCCTTCAGAGATATCGAAAGCTCTGCTACGTATTGACCCTGCATGTAAAGCGCTGAGGTCGAATCCCCGTTTTCAGAAACTCATAGCGGATCAATGATGCCTCCTTCAGGGCCGGCGAAACAGTTTGTCCTTTCAATACTATGTTTCACAACAGGTTATTTAGCATGTCAGTGACGTCTTCCATACTTCCGCAGGGAATCGGGCTCATTGTTGTTAAGGGCCCGCTTCTGGGGGCAGAGGAAATCAACCCGCTTCGGGATTCTGTTCAGGAGTTTCTTGATAGAAAATGTGAAAAGCTCATCATTGACCTTGATGGGGTGACGCACATGAACAGTGTCGCCGTAGGCGTTCTTGTCTCCGCTCTAACCTCGTATGCACGACGCAAATGGCATATCAGGCTTTGCGCTGTCAACAAAACCGCGTATAGCGTTCTGGCAATTGTCAAACTGAATCATGTGTTTGACATGGATAGAACACGCGAAGAAGCTATCAAGAGCCTGACAGCATGATCGGGCAGACAATTTCTCATTACAAAATCCTTGAGAAGCTTGGCGAAGGCGGTATGGGCATCGTCTATAAAGCCCAGGACATGAAGCTCGATCGTTTCGTCGCGCTCAAGTTTCTCCCCCACCATGTCGTTGCCACTGAAGCTGAGCAGTCCCGCTTCCTCCAGGAAGCAAAATCTGCCGCCCTTCTTAACCATCCGAATGTTTGCGTAATCCATTCTATAGAGGATGTTGATGGCAAGCAGTTCATCGTTATGGAGTACGTGGAAGGCAAGACTCTTCGTCGGGTCATTGAGGAACACAGTGATGCGCGGATGAAAATTAACGACGCAATCACCTATGCAACCCAAATTGGTGATGCATTGCAGGAAGCTCACGGCAAGGGCATTATTCACCGGGATATCAAGTCCGAGAATATCATGGTGAATGCCAAGAACCAAATTAAGGTAATGGATTTCGGCCTGGCGAAGCTCAAAGGTTCTCTGAAGCTGACACGGAGTTCAAGTACTGCCGGAACGCTGGGATATATGGCACCTGAACAGTTGCAGGGGGGTGAGATTGATGCGCGATCGGATATTTTTTCCTTTGGTGTTTTGCTCTTCGAAATGCTCACAGGCAAGCTCCCTTTCCGCGGTGAGCATGAAGCCGCCATCATGTATTCCATCGTGAACGAAGAGCCTGAACCAATCACAAAGTATTTGCCCGATATATCCCCGTCCATTATGAGTATTCTTGAAAAGGTACTCGAGAAGAACCCGGATGATCGGTATCAATCGGTTGGTGAAATGGTGGTTGATTTACGACGGTCCAGAAAAGACTCAACGAGGCTTTCCCGGGCCCATCATGCGGTTGCATTATCTGCCGGACAGGCTCAGCAAGACTCACCACCTGCTCCCCCAGCGCGACGGCGTAACCTTGTCTATATCACCGGCGGTGTAATGATCGTCGTGGCAGTGGCAGCATATCTTATCGGCCGCTCACTTTCACCGGCCAATGAAGAAACATCGTTCGCCAACCTTAAGATTTCACGCTTGACCTCGGACGGCAGGGCAACGGATGTTGCGATTTCCCCCGACGGTAAGTACATCGCTTACGCCCGTTCCGAAAAGGATAAACAGAGCCTCTTCCTTCGTCAGGTTTCGACGACAGGCAATGTTGCGATTTCGCCGCCCACAGACAATTATTTTTTGGGGCTAACGTTTTCACCCAACGGCGATTTCCTGTACTATGTCTCCGGCGAGAAGGGGACCAACAAATCCAACCTCTTCCAGGTGCCGGTACTCGGGGGCGCACCCAGGGCCATCAAGCAAAATGTCAATTCCCGAATCGCATTCACGTCCGACGGAAAACACATTATCTTTCTGCGCGACTCCGCGCAAGTAACAAGACAGGTTGTCAAGGCTGGCCTTGATGGGAATGACGAGACTGTTCTCGTAAGAAGGCACAGCCCGGAACACCTGGATGACATCGCCATTTCTCCCGATGGGAAATCCATCGCCATGATCGAAGGGAAGTCAGGAAGTTACCTCAACCACCGGATTCTCATCCATTCACCCGGCGAAAACGGGGAATCCCTTCTTCCCAATCAATCGTGGCTTTCATTGACGAGCATCGACTGGATGGGGGACGGGAGAGGAATAATCCTGACTGCCGCTGACCATCAGTCCAGTTTTGATTCACCGCAAATTTGGATTCTTCCCTATCCGCATGGCGTTCCGCGGAGAATCACCAACGACCTGAACAACTACTTCGCGGTAAGACTCAGCAGTCGCTCTAATGTGCTGGCGGCCCTCGCATCCGAATCGTATTCCAATCTTTTCACAATCCAAAATAACATTGCCGCATCCGCAAGGCAGTTGACTGAAGGGACGAAAAACCAGAACGGTATGAAAGGACTCCGATGGCTCGGGGACGGCCGCGTTATTTACACTTCGCGAACCGACGGGTATGATAATCTGTGGGTCACCGGCGGGAGCCCTAAACAAATCACCTCGGGATCGTTCACCGACATGAATCCGGTGGTCTTACCGGGCGAGAAGTCGGTCATTTTTGTTTCCAACAGGCAAGGCGTTTTCAATCTCTGGCGTTGCGATCTTGACGGATCAGATCTGCGCCAGATAACACAGGGCAATTATGACGTCATGCCGAGTGTTACTCCGGACGGCCGCTGGATCCTGTACTGGACTTTTGGTGACAACTCAATGTCACTCTGCAAAACAACACCTGATGGGGACAGCACGCAACTTCTTGTCAAACGGCAGACGATCTGGGGGGTTCTTTCACCCGACGGCAAGCGTGTCGCCTACGGGTACTACGACAACGAACAGAAACAGAAACTTGTTGTCATGGAATTTCCGACACTGAGAGTGCTTACTGAGTTTGAGTTTCCCTACTATGCGACGCGATGGACCCCGAATGGTACCTCGATTGCATATCTTGACATGAAAGAGGGAGTCTCAAACGTCTGGAGTCAAGACCTCGACGGCGGGAAACCGAGACAGCTGACTGGCTTTTCTTCCGGAGTGATTTTTGATTTTGATTGGACAACGGACGGAAAACAACTGGTTGTATCCAGGGGAGAGAGCAGTACGGATGTCGTTCTCTTCACCGCCGCCAACGCCGGAGCTCATTAGGAATCGGAGACAGATAAAGGACATGATCGGCCAAACCATATCACACTACAAGATTCTTGAGAAATTGGGCGAGGGTGGAATGGGTGTGGTGTATAAAGCCCAGGATACCAAGCTTGATCGTACAGTTGCCCTGAAGTTTCTGCCCCCTCATTTGTCGCAATCAGAAGCGGACAAAGTGCGTTTTGTTCAGGAGGCGAAAGCCGCCGCCGCTTTGAATCATCCGAATGTCTGCTCGATTATTGATATTCAGGAACACGAAGCACAGATGTTTATCGTGATGGAGTTTGTGGATGGCCAAACACTGAGAGAGAAACGGGGACAGATCAATTTCAAACAAGCGGTTGATATCGGAATACAAATCGCCGAAGGTTTGGCTGCTGCGCACGAGAAGGGGATCGTCCACCGTGACATTAAGCCGGAAAATATCATGGTCCGCAAGGATGGTATTGCGCAGATCATGGATTTCGGTTTGGCGAAACTCCGGAGTGCATCGAGCAAAATCAATCGCCTGACGAGAGAAGGAAGTACGGTCGGCACGGCGGGGTACATGTCTCCGGAACAGGTGCAGGGACAGGATGTTGA
>CAZWIN010000178.1:0-6163 GCA_964633855.1 uncultured Chitinophagales bacterium | reverse complement strand
ACGACCAGTGGAATTTGGTGTATTGCACCTTGTTCTTGCCAAACAGTCCATCCTGTGCGCGGGCCGTCAATGCGACAGCCGCCAACAACATGCAAACGAACAGGTTTTTTGCTTTCATACGCCCTCTCCCAACAAGATAACGGATGGAATGTGACAACGGATTTCCCTGAAGAATTCTAAGAAACTCACATGGAAAATGCAATAATGGCTGCCTATAAGTATAACATTATGCATTGGAAATGGTTCGCAATCTTCTTAACGGACAATGCTGAAATCTATCTGACGGTCATCGGGGTTGATAGACACCACCCTGACCTTGATTTTATCGCCTAGTCTGTACTCTCTGCCCTTGGAACGGCCGCGGAGTGCATACCGCTTCTCGTCAAACAGGTAATAATCATCGAGAAGGTCCCGTACGCGGATCATTCCTTCAACCAGCAAGTCGTTCACTTCCACAAAGAGCCCGAAGTTTGTCACACCGCCAATAACGCCATCGAACTCATCTCCGAGATGGCGCTTCATATATTCCACCTGCATCACTTTTACCGAGGCGCGTTCTGCATCCATTGCCACGCGTTCACGATCAGATGAATGACGGCAGACAACCGGGAGACGATCAGCAAGAGCTGTTCTCCGATCGCCGGAAACGCCCTTACTGTACTCTTCGAGCAGGCGATGCACCACAAGATCCGGATACCTTCTGATGGGCGAAGTGAAGTGGGTATAATATTTGAAGGCAAGCCCGTAGTGCCCGACATTCTTCTCGGAATACACGGCTTTCGCCATCGAGCGCAACGCGACTTCATTGATAACATTCTCTACCTCGGACCCTTTCACACGGTCGAGGAGTTTCTGTAATGCTTTCGAGCCGCCATCAAGGTCAAGGCTGTACCCGAACTGCTTGACAAATCCGGCAAGGTCCTTCAGTTTACCCGGATCGGGAACGTCGTGAACACGATAGACAAACGGTTGTGCCTGTGACTCTTTCTTCACCTGGCCTATATGCTTTGCGACCGTTTTGTTTGCAAGCAACATGCATTCTTCCACAAGCCGGTGCGCATCAAGACGTGTTTTCTTTATGATCTGCGACGGAAGGCCGTCGCTATCGAACCTGAACTTTGCCTCGGGCGTATCAAAGTCTATGCTGCCGTTGCGCCGCCGGCGCTTCAATAGAATTTTTGTCAAGGCATAGAGCGGAAGAAGAACATCAGCGAAATCACCGCTGCCGCGCTCGATGATTTCCTGCACCTCTTCATAGGTAAATCTCCTGGCGCTGCATATGACGCTTTTTGCAATTGAATATTGCTCCACCTTTCCACTTTCGTTGACATCCATAAACACGCTGAACGTCAACCTGTCCACATTCGGTTTGAGGCTGCAGAGATTATTTGAAAGGCGCTCCGGCAGCATCGGGATAACCTCATTGACCATGTACACGCTTGTCCCGCGTGCATAGGCTTCCTTATCAAGAGCCGTTCCTTCCCTTACGTAATAGGACACATCGGCAATATGCACGCCAAGCCTGACCATGCCATTCTCGAGTGCTTCGTACGATACGGCATCGTCAAAATCCTTTGCATCCTCCGGATCAATCGTAAGACAGACCTTCTGCCTGTAGTCTAGCCGGCCGCGCAGTGTTTCTTCGCTTATGGCATCCGGCAGGATGCGAGCAATATCTTCAACCTCACGAGGGAAGCCCATGGGCAGCCCGAAACTGTGGGCTACACTGAGTACCTCGACCCGGGGATCACCCGCTTTCCCCAGCCTGTCAACAATTTTGCCTTCGGGGTTACGGTGCTTATCCTCCCATGGAAACAATTCCACTACTACCTTTTCTCCCGGCTCCGCGTTGCCAGCATCTTCCGGGGAGAGGTACACATCCTTTACAAACCGTTCATCATCTGGAACAACAAAGAGCAGATGCCGCCCTTGCTTCATTGTCCCCACAATTCTTGTGGTGTTCCTCTGGACAATGGCAACAACCTCGCCTTCCATTCTGTTATCGTGGCTGCGCCGATGCCGGTCCTTGGGCTTTGCAAATGGCACCACTTCCACAATATCACCGTGAAACGCCGTTCCGGTGAGGTGTTCCCGGATGTAAATGTCTTCTTCAAATCCTTCGACGGTGACAAAAGCAAAGCCGCGCCGGGTGACAGTGAATTTTCCCACCAGTCTGTTGGATCGTACTGAAGCCCGCGGCTGGTCTTTCTTTTTCCTGGCATATGCAATGCGACGGCCCTCATCTCTTGTAATGATGCCTTGTCCTGCGAGGGCATCAATACTATCCCGCAGATCGTCGTAATCGTCCTTTGCTTTGATCTTTAACGAGCGTGCAATCTCTTTCAAAGAGAATGCTTCATCCGGACGGGAAGAGAGAAATGTGAGGAGGTTTTTTTTGAGGTGTGCGATAATAGTTCCTGATAATGAATGTTAGAATGAAAGACGATAAAAAAGACGGGCGGAATTGACTTCCTTCCTGTCGGCTGTTTGTCCCGAAGCAGTTTCCACTTTCCGCTCCAGCTCAAACATGAAATTTCGCAACGCGGCCTTATTGAAAATATCACCGAACGAATAGAGGATGCTGATATTGGCATTACTAAACGGATCGTCGAGCAGCTTACCGCCGTAGCGCCACAACCCGTTGAACGCCACGCCACTCAACCTGATGTCCGCCGATTCCCCGAACGTGCCGCCTTCAGCGCCGTATCCGATTTCGATGGAATTGATAAACCCCGTTTCCTTGCGGAGAAATTCCGAAAGAGTGCTGGAGAGCAGCGATGTCGCCCCGCCGACGAGGGATGTACCGACTGTGGTGCGTAACTCGGCGGCAATATCATTCTTTTGCGATTCTGTCAGCGGGAAGTTTCCCGTGATAAGATACTGGATGGCATCGGAGTTCACGTCGGAGGATTTCGGGCCGGAGTAGGAGTAATAATCAATACCATCAATTGTCATCGAAATGTCCAGCCGCGGTTCCTTCCTGTCGCCGGTGATTTTTAACGTGACAACAACTATTTCTCTTCTCTCCGAACCGGAACTATCAACCAGCACGCGTGTGCCCTGATAGTGCGCTGTGATATTCATCTCCGGGTTGAGAAAATCGCCCGAGTAACTGATGGTTCCCTCGGCATTGAACCGTTTGGTAAAATTATAATATGCACGGTCAATAGACATGTTCCCGATCCATGTCCGGCCATCTTCAAGAATCGAAAACTTGCCTTCAAGGTTTGCGACGAGTTCCTCGCCCGTTGCCGTATTGAAGATCATGCGGAATTCCGTATCTCCGCCGGTGGATTCTATCTCCAGATCATACCGGACGCCATCAAGGAAGGATTTACGGGGAAGAACGGACCCGGACGCCAGCACTTGTTTGCTGGTGTCGAACACCCCGCCGAAGTAGCGTGTTTCCGCAGTACGGACTTCCGGCTGGTCCGTCTTCGATGTATCATCCCAGAGGATCACTCTCACTGTCCGTTCACCACCGGCAGATCCCGAGGCCTGAGTCGGGGGAAACACCAGGGAGGAGTTCCTGATAAGAACATATCCATGTAACAGCGAGTTTTCGACTGTCCCGGTGAACCGAAGGCCCTTATCGCCAACCTCCACAAAGAGGTTTCCGTAAACAGAGAGAGAAGATTTTCTCGTTGTCTCTTTAACAACAAGCAGCGCCCCCTTCGCCGTCAGGTTGAAGTCCGAAGGTTTCAAATCGCGAAGCGAGAAGTCGCCGGCAATATGCACAATCCCTTCCCGCCCGATGCGGTTATCCTGCGGAATATTGCGGACGACCGCATCGATCACCTTGATCCGTTCACCGGATGGCTCGAACACCCCTTCAAAACGATAGGCGATATTATTTGGAACGAACAAAAAGCTGCAACTGTCTATCCGAAGCGATCCGGCGAGCGAAGGACTATCCATCGTCCCCGTGATTTTTGCATCGCATGTGAGAATACCCTTGAGCTGGTTGAACGTGGGGAGAAGCGGATCCAGCACACTCATTTGAACGCCGTCGGATTGAACGGAAAGGTCAAGACTTTCCGGCAACACGGTATCTCTCTCGGAGGCAGCAATCGAAAGATTCACCGGTACTGCACCGGTAATTGCAAGGACAGGATGAGCAGTGTCGCTGACGGCGGCGTTATCAACGAATACTCCGGTGCGCAGCAGGTGGTTCCTATAATCGAACCTACCGCGGACCCTTCCAAACGGTACATCCCGAAATGTCACCCTGTCCGCGTACAGGTTGGCAGAATATTCGGGGTCCGCAATAGTTCCTCTCGCCGTTACTTCAACCTCGGCAATACCTGAAAACGTTTTGCGGCTTTCTCCCGACTCTTCAGGCGCCAGCACATAATCGAGGTCAACAAGATTGATATTCCGCCCATGAATGGCAGCCTCCAACTCGCCCGCTGCACCGATGTACCCTGATGCAGAAACAGTTTGCGTGTCGCGCCTGAGAACAAGATTCTCAATGCTCACTCTCTGCGGGCTGAAACCGACCGTCGCACCGCCATCCGCCGCCCATCGAAATCCCTTGTAGGCAAGATCCATTCCATTGAGCGTAAACATGACTCTTTCGTCCGCGACATTTGCGATCCCGCTCACCGCCACATTCCAGTCTCCGTACTCCGTGGTAATGTTGTAGCTTGAGTATTCCTGCCCGTATGTAAAGGTGAGTTTAATGCTATCCAGCTCGTCACGATTGATATGCATACGTGCCGCTCCGGCCGCCACACGGAACTCCACCGCTGTGAGCGGATCCCTGGGTAGCAAGTTTGTCAAGACAAACGACGCCTCCGCATCACGAAGCAGAAGTCCGGACTCGACGTTTCCATAGAAGAAATCCTTCACCTTGAGGCGTCCATCCATGGAAAGGCTTTCATAATTCCCGATGATTGCGCCGCGAAGCGTGCCGTTTCCATCAAACGTTTTTTCGCCCGCGACTTCGGAAAGGGGCTCGAGGTTCTTGAGGGTGAGGACGTATGTTGCATCAATTTCCTTCATCTCTTTACGGAGGCGCGCCCCGAATGCCGCAAGTTTCTTCCTGTCAACTGTTGACGCCAGCGCGGTATCCACTGCAACAAATTTTTCCCCGAGCGCCAGCCGTATATTGTTTGCTTCATACGAAATAAGATCCACAAGATGACCGAGATCAAACGCCCCCCGCAGTGAAAAGTCGGCGATGTTTGATTCAAGGGACAATTCCTTTCGTGACGGATCCTGCTGGTTGAGAAACATATGCACCATGCCGTTTTGCAGACGGTACTCGTGATACCGTGATGAAGAGGTAAAATCAAGATTGAACTCACCGCTCAGGCGGTTCCACTCAAGTCCGCGGCCATCAAGCTTCATCGTCATCGTCAGATCGCTGTTGTGCCTGTTATCCCTGAATATCTCTTCGAGATTCAGCGACCGCACATCGCCGGAGAGGGAGAATGTTTCCGATTTCGTATCCAGTTCACCCCGTACGTCTGCGTGCATGTTGCCCAGTGATGCATTTACGGAGCCTTTGATATGGCGATCCCTGACTTCAACATTCAATTCGGATGGGGCGACGCTCTGTCCAAGAAATACCGATGAATCAAGGTGCACTGTTGCTGTCGTTGCCAGGTTATCAATGGTGATTCCTTCCCCGGTCATTGACACTCTGCCCGAAAGAGAACTTGCGAAAGAGCCGTCACCAAACAGTTTACCCAAATCCAACCTTTCTGCACGCAGTTCGGTATCGTATCGCAGAACATTTCGTCCGCCGATTTTGAGCTTCAGATCAGACTCGATATTTCCCGCGTCTGTTGTCAACGAAAACAGTGTGTGAAAGTCGAGCGGCTTCCCTTTGAATTCAAGATTCAACCGGGCAACACCCATTGAATGGAGGTCGGGGATATTCATTGCCGGCATCAGGCGACGGGCGTCGTCGGTGGAGAGAAGGCTCTCCGTCATGCGGACATTCAACCCAAGCTCTGAGGGAGTGTGGAGATCGAGAACTTCCCCCGTAATATAGAGCCGTGATGCTCCGGTTTGCACATCAAGTGTGTTGAGTGCAAGTTTCCCGAATTCCCCGGAAACATCCAGATCCATCGTCGCATCGCCGTTCAAAAAATCAATCTCATGAATGAAGCCTGCAAGCTCATTGAGGTTGACCTTCCTTGCTCTCATTTGAAGC
>CAZWIN010000177.1:0-6166 GCA_964633855.1 uncultured Chitinophagales bacterium | reverse complement strand
AAGGTCGCAGTACCCGCCGAAGGAACGGTGGAAAATACGGTCGTCAAAACACGCCTCATAGAAGCAGGCCGCGAATTTTGCCGCGGCGAAGTGATTGAGGAAGGTATTTCGGTATGAAGATCACCATTGTTGAACCGGGAAGCATTGCTGAAGAGTTGGGAATTAGGCCCGGAGACGAACTGCTTGAGGTAAACGGCAAGCGTGTACAGGATCAGATTGACTTTCGATTTCAGGAAAGCGATGAAAACCTCTCCCTGAAAGTGGCGCATAATTCAGAGGTCACGATCTATGATGTGGAAAAGGATGAAGGGGATCGTGTAGGTATTGATTTTGAGGAAATGAAAATCCTCTCCTGCGGAAACGACTGTATCTTCTGTTTTGTTGATCAGAATCCTGCAGGAATGAGGAAGCAATTGTATTTCCGTGATGGCGATTACCGGCTTTCGTTCATGTATGGCAATTACACCACCATGACGAACGCAGGTCCGGCAATTCTCCGCAGAATTATTCAGCAACGCCTTTCGCCGCAATACATCTCTGTTCATGTCACTGAATATGAAGTCCGCAAGAAGTTGATGGGCTTGAAAAAGGATGATCTCATCCTTGAGAAAATCAAGCTTCTTCATGATCACGGGATTGACATGCACACGCAGATTGTTCTCTGTCCGGGTATTAATGACAACGATGTTCTGAAAAGGACAGTTGAAGATCTCTACCGCTTCCATAAGCATATTGTTTCGCTTGCCGTGGTTCCTGTGGGGTTGACGGATCATCGGTTCGGACTGTATGAACTGAAGAAGGTTGACCGTGAGTATGCCTGCGGTCTGCTGGATATCATTGATGATTGGCAGAAGAAGTTCAGGAAAAGGATCGGGAGAGGATTTGTGTATGCGTCGGATGAGTTTCACATAGTTGCAGGCAGAAAGCTCCCCTTCACTGCTCACTATGATGGTTTCCCCCAGACCGAAAACGGTGTGGGGATTGTCCGGAGCTTTATTAATGAATTTCGCAAGCAGGCAAAACAGTTTCCCTCAAAATTATCACGCCGCCGGTCTCTCACACTGGTGACAGCGGAACTTCCATCAGGCTTCATCAGCCAGGACATTATCGGGAGATTAAGGAAGATCGAGAACCTTGACGTTCGCCTCATTGTCGCTCCGAATATTCTGTATGGAAGGAGTGTGACCGTTGCTGGACTTCTCTCCGGCAAATGTGTATATTCGGCTGTACAGGAAAAAGAAAAAAGCGATCTGCTGTTGCTGCCTCCCGATGTGTTGAATGCGGAAGGTTTGTTTCTGGATGACATGACGGTCGAGCGACTTTCGGCCATGTTGCGGACTCCGGTGATGGTATTCGAGGGCCGGTGGAAAGAGGTGTTCACGCGCCTTACTCACAATACAAGGAATCCCAGGGCACAAAACTTGGTAGCAGTTTCTTAATTTTTCCGTAACAACTATCATTGTGACTGGGGACATTTCATGTCAAGAATTGCCTGGGTATTGATTGTCCAATTGTTTCTTTCTTCAAATGTTTTTGCAGTAGAGCCTCCGCAACGCCTCTCATCGAGATTTGATACTCAACTCCATTTATTTTCCACTCATACAGTATTACAACCGACGCTTCATGCGTCATCTCTGCAAAGCGATGAGACTCAACGGGGTAAAAAGTCTGCCGGTCTTGCCGCAGTTTACTCCCTCATAGTTCCCGGTACCGGCGAATTGTATGCAGATGGCTTCAACTCGGGCAAGTATTTCATGATTGCGGAAGGTGCTCTCTGGCTGACATACACTGTATTTAACGTCTATGGAAACGCGCTTCAGGATGATGCCCGCTCACTGGCAGTTGCGCGCGCAGGGATAAATCTCCAAGGGAAGGAAGATCAGTTTTTTATTGATATCGGCAATTTCATGGATATCAATGAATACAATGAGAAGCAGTTGCGTGATCGCGAAGAAGAAAAGCTTTACGATGCGCGGGCGGGGTATGGATGGCGTTGGGAGAATGATGAACTCCGGGCTCAGTATCGTGCACAACGTATTGATGCGGAGAACATGTTCAACAACAGGAAGTTTGTTGTGGCTGCGGTCATCGTTAACCATGTGGCAAGTGCCATTAACGCCGCACGCAGTGCCATCTCCTACAATAAAGCCCTTGATGAAACCAGTGAACTCAGGTTTGGTGCATCAGTACTTGGCGGCTTCTCACGTCCTCATGGCATTCTCTTTACAGTGACAAGGGATTTTTGACCATCGTGTTCTGGTTGTGATGCGGAATATCAAACTGGTTCTCGAATATGATGGAACAAATTTCGTGGGCTGGCAAACACAGGCCAGCGGCAGGAGTGTGCAAGAGGAAATCTCTAGAGCTCTGGAGCAAATCCTTCAGGAAAAACCCAACCTCATCGGTGCCGGAAGAACGGATTCCGGAGTCCATGCCCGAGGCCAGGTGGCTAATGTCCGGACCAACTCAGGTATTCCTTTAAAATCCATTCTCAATGCCCTCAACGGCCTTCTTCCTGAAGATATTTGCATTCACTCAGCAGAAGATGTGCCCGAAGAGTTTCATGCCCGTTTCGATGCACACAACAGAATGTACCGTTATTTTATCGCTTTGCAACCGCTTTCTATCGGCAGGCAATATGCATGGTATCTCAAGTTTGATGTTGATATTGGGACAATGAATACAGTTGCCGGCCAGGTTTGTGGAGAGCACGATTTCCGGTCATTTTGCAAGGCAGAATCAAGTCTTCCTCATTTCCGCTGTATTGTCACACATTCTTTTTGGAGTACAACAGCAACGGGAACGGTGTACGAAATCAGGGCCAACAGGTTTTTGCATGGCATGGTGCGCACTCTGGTGGGTACCATGGTTGATATCGGCAGAGGGTATACACCCGTTTCAGGGTTTATGGAGATTCTGAATTCCAGAGATCGGCGCCAGGCTGGAATGGCAGCTCCAGCACATGGGCTCTTTCTGGAGGAAGTGACCTATTAGTTCTTTATCATGTACCACTCTCCGGTTTCAGAGTTAATCCTCGATTTTAGTTGATTTTCGCACGCGTTTCATGTATTTTTGAGTTCGAGTTACGTTTTTTGAAATCTTGGCTTCTCACTTCCAATCCAGAATACAGACATGCCAGAGCAAGAAGCTGCGGCTTCACTTCCACACTCTCTTCAGGAAGAAACCTCACGCCTCAGGCGTGCCGTCGAAGAGCTTTCCATTCTTAATGACCTTGCCAGAACGATCGGCGCTTCCCTTAATCCGCAAGAGGTTATGGATACGATTATCCGCCGTTCATTGCGTGCCGTTCAGGCGGAGCAGGGTGTCATAACGCTGGTTGAACAACAATCAGCGGATCCTTTGAAGACTTTTGTCCGTGCCATGGATAGCACTGAGCATGAACATTTACGTCCCAACCAGAACCTCCTGGGCTGGATGCATCTGAACAAGAAGCCTTTGTTGATGAATTCCCCTCAGACTGATCCGCGGTTTCAGGGTGTGGGGTGGTCGTCCTCCATTCAATCGGTTGCATGCGTTCCGCTGATGATCAAGTCGGAACTCAAGGGTGTGCTTACTGTGTACAATAAACGTGGGCAAAACGGATTCACCGAAGATGACCAGAGGCTTCTTGCAATTATTGCCGGGCAATCGGCACAGGTTATCGAGAACGCACGTCTTAATGAGCATGAAAAGCAATTTTTGAAAATGCAGGAAGAGTTGCGGCTTGCGTACAAAATCCAGATGGATCTCCTGCCAAGTTCAGCGCCTGCCATACCCGGTTATGATATCGCAGGGAAAACCATTCCCGCACAATTGGTCGGCGGCGACTATTTTGACTTTATTCCTGTGAATGAGCACCGTATCGCTTTGTGTTTAGGAGATGTTTCTGGGAAGGGGCTTCCCGCCGCTTTGCTCATGGCAAACACCCAAGCAACATTGCGGGGTCAGACTCTTGTGGCAGGATCAGTGACCGATTGCATATCGCGCTCCAATACATTGCTTTACCAAAGCACAAGCCCGGAAAAATTTGTAACGCTTTTCTACGGCGTGCTCGATACACAGCGGCATCAATTCACTTGTTCCAATGCGGGGCATGAACACCCGTACCATTTTTCCTCGGGCGATCAACCACAAAAGCTGGATAAGGGGGGAACGGCGCTGGGCATGCTGGAGTCTTTCCCATACGAAGAAGACGTGATATCACTTGCGCCCGGCGACACCATTATCATGTTCTCTGATGGCATCAGCGAAGCAATGGATGCCAACCGGCAACAATTCGGGGCGGAGCGCCTTGAAGCTATTATTCGTCAGAATGTCGCCAGCTCGGCCGGGACTATAATAGGAAAAATAGTCGAAGCGGCACAATGGCATGCAGGGCTTGCGCCTCAGGCAGATGATATGACGTTGCTTGTTATCAAAAGACTTTCTTGATGCCTCGGAGTACCAGCCAGGGCCATTCGTTTTCCTCTGAATTGCACTCTAAAATCTTTGTAAGGAGATAGCTATGGGAATAAAATCATCCACGCTCAGTGATGGCATAGCCTTGGTCGAAGCATCAGGTTCGCTTGTCGGTGGCGACGAAACCGATAAGCTGCGCCAGGCAATTGCCGGGTTTCTTGACCGAGATTATCAGAAGCTCGTTATTGATCTGAGCGGTGTTACCTATCTGAACAGCACGGCCATAGGAGTTCTCGTGCAGGGACATACAAGCTATGCAAGAAAAGGCTGGCAGGTAAAGCTCTGCGGGATCAACAAAAACATCGACAGTATATTTGTTATTACCAAACTTACGATGGTGTTCGACGTACAGGACACCCGCGATCAGGCCCTCAAAAGTTTTAAGTAGATGTTCTTTCTCTCAGGATGTATGCAGGCTGGGGTATGGACTCCCGACGCCGGTGTTCGCCTGAATACGCATAGTTTTTCCTCTCGTACCATATCACTGGGAGTGATGACATGTACATGAGAATGGTCCAGGTAAAGGTTAAACCCGGCCTTACCGCGCAACTCCGGCTTCATTACCATGAACAGATCATTGCCGCTCTTTCAAGCGTCAGTGGTTGCCGCTATGCCGGACTTTTGCAAAGTGCCCATCATCCCGAAGAGTGTATCTCCCTTACCCTCTGGGACTCCGAGCAGGATTCACGCAAATACGAAGGCAGCGGTTTGTTTTCATCCCTGCTCGAAGCAACTCGCCCGTTCCTCCTTGATTCAACCGAGTCAAAAATTCAACTCTCGCAGGATCTAACCTTGGAATATGTTCCAATACCCGAGGAACCAGTCATCAGTGTACTTCCAGTTACGGCAACAAGCAACCAGGCTGAATCCACCGGCCAGGGAGGAACTCCGCTGTGGGTGCGTATTGTCTCACTGAAAATCCAGCCGGGAAAAGTCGACGAGTTCAAACGGCTGTATGAAGAACAGGTGATTCCCCGTTTGAAGACCGTCAAGGGCTGCCGATACATCTACCTTTCCGAGCGGGCGGAAAAGAAAGATGAAGTAATATCCGTGACAAGCTGGGACAGCAAGGAAGATGCAGAGCGTTACGAACAAAGCGGTACTTTTGAGCTTCTGTTACGTTCTCAGGAACACGTTCTCTCCGAACTCTACCAATGGAAACGTACAGCGCAAAAAGACCATCAGGGAGTTGCTGCCACCAGTGATGACCCGATGGTGGAGCATTTTGATGTACTTGTAGGAAAGGCATTCAAATGAACAAGTGGACACCGTCATTTGGTTTTTACCTTTCCGATCTTGCGCAATCCTCTGCATTGGCACAGCGTGTTCGCAAGACGGAATTGCGTGTGGGGGACATGGTCTTTGTACGGACTCACAATTCGCTGTACAGGATGCAGCTCTGGAGGGATGGCAAGTTCCTCGTTTCAGGGGGCTGGTTTGACCGGTACAGCTCTACGCCTGTGGCAATGATGGTTACCGGTTGTACATGGGGTGGAAGCGCGATCCTTGTGGATGCAGTTGCCGCGGTCGGGCAGCGTATCGAATTTGCAAACCGTGTGGTAACCAGCCCGGTGGCAAGTTTTTTTGTCATTCCCCGGGAGATTCTGAACTGATGGTAGGGCAAACAATTGCTCATTACAAGATTCTCGAAAAGCTTGGTGAAGGGGGTATGGGTGTCGTTTACAAAGCAGAGGATGCCAGGCTTGAT
>CAZWIN010000176.1:0-6211 GCA_964633855.1 uncultured Chitinophagales bacterium | reverse complement strand
GAAGTCCAACGGACTTCTGTAGGGGCGACCCGGCGGGTCGCCCAAATCTGTCAAGCCCTTGCATTGACAACTGTTGGCTCAGGATGACCGCCACTTGGTAATCCGTTTCGCAAGGTCCTCAACTCCCAATTCACCACAAAGCTGTTTGAGTCGCTCACTCGCCCCGCTCCATTCCAGATCATGAAGCCCCTCCTCAAGCGGAACATCCTCACGGAGCGTTGCCAACTTCCGGAAGAGAAGAGCATCGTCCCGGTGGTTTTCCAGGTTCTCCGAGAGATACTGTGCCCGACTCACTTTCACTTCCCATTTTTGATAGTTCGAAGGGACCGACTCCAGGTGCTTGTAGTGCGCCAGAACAACAGAAGCCGACTTTGCGCCCCAACCCTGAATACCCGGATAGCCATCGGCACTATCGCCCACCAAGGCCAGCCAATCCGGTATTGACGCCGGTTGCACGCCGAATTTCTGCACAACACCTTCGTCATCATACACAATCTCGCGGCGACGGTCCCAGCACACAACCTTCTTCCCCCGTACTGATTGAGCAAGGTCTTTGTCCGGCGAACAGATCAGAATCTGCTCGACTCCTTTCGCATCCTTGAAGCGAGCAGCCGCCGTCGCAAGTGCATCGTCCGCCTCGAACTCCACCATCGGCCACACAACAATGCCCAGAGCAGTGACGGCTTCCTCTGCGAGTGGGAACTGTCTCCACAGTTCGGGCTCGATTCCTTCTCCTGTTTTATAACCCGGATAAAGATCATTGCGGAAAGACTCGATCACATGGTCAAACGCACAAGCAACGTGTGTTGTTCCGGACTGACCAAGCAGCGCAACCAAACTCCTGAGAAGTCCAACCGTTGCCCCGACCTCACGGCCATCAGGCGACTGCCTCTTGGGTGCACCAAAATAGTTACGGTACAGTTCGTATGTGCCGTCGATCAGGTGGATGTTCATGTTCGGACGTTCACTCCTTCGGACTTCCGGTCGAGTTGAGGCAGGTAGGCTTTCTTCGGCTTCATTGCGTACGATGTAGTAGTCATAGCTGCGTTGCCATATTGACGTAGTCTGTTTCCCGTAGGGGCGATTCATGTCGAATATCCGCCTCTGGCGGGAATCGCCCCTACAAGGGACCTCGCCTTACACCTTGCCGTTTGCTTGCGGCAAGGACTATCACACAAGAAACGAAAAATTCCCACCAAGATCACTCCGTCAACATGAGGAGAATGGCCCAGAGCCAGAGCATCACACTCACGGCAAGCAGCCCTCCCCAGAGAATTCTCTCGATTGCTCTTTTCATTGCATCCGCTCAGAATCTTATGCCCAATCCGACCTGAACATAGTAAGGGACCACGGCGTCTTCATCATCGAATTGAGCGTTGGTTGCACCAAGGCGCAATGATAGTGCATAGGTTTCACCGAGTGTCTTTCCCGCCTGGATGCCATAGTAGTAATTGCCTCCAGTCGGAATAAACCACCCGTCCCTTATGGTGGGAAAATTGTCTCTCATGATGTCAGAGTGCTTCAGGTGCGACACAATGGATTTATCAAATCCAAACTCCCCTGCCGCGTGCCATGTGGAAGCGTAGTACCCTGTAACAAACGTAAAGTCAGAACCAAAGCTCACAATGCGCACCATCTGATTCTCGTATCGGCGAAGACTCGACATGAGTTTCAGCGTGGTAGAAAATCCATCAAGCTGAATCACTTCAATCTGTCCCGCAAGCCGGACTTTGAAGTCATCAACAAGATTCCGCCCCATGGGAGATGAATAGTCCATGCCAACCACCACCGGCCTGAACCAGTTGAATGCGCGGCTGTAGCCAATCTGCACCGTCGCTCCATAGTCATAACCGAAATCGAATTGAACGAGGTTTCGTTGATCGCTCTGCAGCGATCTCCAGTTGACATTCTGTGTGTAGCTGGTTGCTGACGCAAGCGTCACGAGCAATAGTCCAACAAGCATCCTTTTCATAAAGTCTTCTCCGTCTTGGTTGTGTATTTATCTGATTGAATTGAGATACGTCCTAACCACAGGGTAGAACGCTTCCCAGCCGAAGTACGGTATCTCATGTCCCGTACCGTTGATTTGAACGAGCTGTACATTCGGATATGCCGAGGAAACCATCTCAGCGTGTGTTCTTCCGTATGCCGTGTTAAGCTCGCTGTACACAAACAAAACCCTCGTTGTGTACTGCCCGAGGTTTGTGGTGAAGTCAAACCCATGCTTGCGGGCATAGTCGAATGCTGCGGTGGCATACACCGATCCCGACCTCCAGAACGGAGACGGACCCGGATTCCCCGCTTTGTTGCCCGGCCCGAAATCAGCAGCGCTTTGAATGGCGGCCTTGTAGTCCAGCTTGTTGTGGCCATCCGCCGTGATGATCTGATCCAGGTAGAGAAAGTCATTGCTGGTCTCATCGAAGAAACTCTGCGACATGAGCCGCTTGATATACGCCTCCGCATCACTCCACCTGAAACCTCCCGGCTCGCTGAGCACAACTCCGCTCACTTCTCCGGGATGCTGATTGACGTACGCGGTTGCAAGCATTGCTCCCCATGATTGCCCCATCAGGATCACTTTTTGCGTTGGCTGACGGTAGTGCCTGATTACTGCATCCAGATCATCAATGAAGAGCTGGGTGGTATAAATCTCCTTGTTGTGTCGACGTGAGAGGCCTGAGCCACGCTGGTCGTAGAAGACAACAAAGAAGCCGTCATTTGCGAACCTGCTGATCTTGAGCAGGTTCCTGTAGTCTCCTCCAGGGCCGCCGTGGAGAACAACAATCATGGGGTCGTTGGGATTGCCGTACGTTTCCGCGTGAAACCGTGTTCCGTTCACAGAAATGGAGGGCAAAGAGGAATCCTCGTCCACCGTTAGTGGAACCAAGGCACCGGGTTCGTCCCACTCAATCGTGTTGCATGAGGTAAATGCTACTGCGACCATGGCCGCAGCGAGGAATGCCGGAATGTGTGTTTTCATTGGTGCACCAGATTATTGATGAATGGTTGATTAGTGAATCTGGTGCAAAGATACGGTCCGGATGACCCCGAATCGCTTCATCCTGAAAGCTGGTACCGGTTTTTGGGTGCCAACTTGCAGGTTGGCACTAGACGGCTAGTCTGTGCGTCCGAGTTTCATGGATTGAACCGGTGTTGGGGCGTAAGAAATTACGCCCCCCGATAACCTGTGGGAGGCTCATCCGCCTTTAGCCGAGGTTACTTTTTCCGCTCTTTGAATTCCGCACTACGCGGAATCCCAAAGAGCGGGACTTCCTGAGGAAGAAAGCAACAACCACATCCATCTGCTTTTGCCCCGAAGGGATCCCTTTGGGAGACTAGCAAAAGGAAAGGGACTTTCATACCACTAGGAAGCGACAGTCGTTTGTGTGGCGGTATACTCGGAGGGTGTCAGGCCGGTGGCCTTCTTGAAACAGCGGTTGAACGAGGTCTTTGAGCTGAATCCGCAATCGTACGCAAGGGAAAGGAGTGTGAACTGTTGATTCTTCTGCAATGCAATCAGCCGTTTGAACTCTTCCACCCGGTACGTGTTCACGAAGTCGTAGAAGTTCTTCTTCTCCAACTGATTGATGACCTGTGACAGATGGTTCGGATGGACTCCAAGCTGGAATGCAAGGTCGGTGATCGAAAGCTCGCTGTTTTTGTACAGCGCCTCTTCGATCATCAGACGTTTCAATCGCACGTGCAGCTCTCCGGAGACTTCTTCGGTTAGTCCTGATTTTTGGTACTTCTCTTTCTTGTCGCCATCATCCGGCGCCAACCGGGCTTGGGAGAAGATGTTTGCCTGCCGGATTCCGAAGAATCCAATCAGGAACACAAACACAACTACTCCGGCGTAGATCATGTCCTCTCTGCTGAAGAATATCACGAGAAACCAGATGGCGCCCAGGCCGAGTGTCAGCATTTGCAGCCAACGCAGGTTGATTTTTTCCACGTCCGAGAACTGGTCCCGGATATTCCCGGAATGCCTTCTGAGCAGAAGCACCGACCAACCGACATAGAACAGCCCGGAACACATGATGGCATACGACTTGAAGACCATAAACCACTCATACCCGGCACCGCGAGTCCTGTAGACCTCCATTTTTTGTTCAATCGGAAGGGTGAAGAACGCTCCAAGATACGCATACATGAGAGTGATCGGAACAAAGTGCAAAACCAGAGTCCATCGTTTGCCGGGTAACTGATTTGTAACTGAAGCAACATAAAGGTAGAGGAAGATACCGTGGAGCAGAGGCAGAGGGTGTTCCACACCCAACAGAAATGGAAAGCTGTACACATCTCCGGTGAAATGCATGTAGAAGACAAACAGGTGGACAAGGATCACGAACATCCAGAGAGTAAGGAGCTTGTCCGAGCCGGATTTTTTCTTCTTGGTGACAAGAAGAAACTCAATGAAGAGGGCAATGCCGATGCCGGCGATGTAGAAGGCTGTCATGACAAATTGGTGTTACTTGAATCTGTCTTTGATTGATCGTTGTAGGGATGTACAAATGTACGTCCTTACCGAATGTTCAGTTTCGGTTGTCAGGATTCTCTTCATCTAGCGCCCATTGCAACGGATTATTTGCAATGTAAGTACGAATTCTGTGCAGGTCGGCATCGTTGCGAATGATGTGGTCGTGGAAACTTCGTTGCAATACTGATGATCCGGATGCCTTGCGTGCAAGGTTGATTTGTTTGGCGCTGTTCATCTTGAACCAACCCATAATCTTCGAGAGCAACATTTTCCGACGTTGTTTGACATATTCTTCTCCCCGTAGGGGCGATTCATGAATCGCCCCTACAACGGAGGACGGATGAACCCTCTCATCGTTGACAATGATAATGCCATGAACATGGTTTGGCATGACAACATAACTATCCAACTCTATGTTTTTATATCGTTTCGGTATTGACAGCCATATTTTCTGCGTGATCGCACCGAATCGTGATAACTGCACCCTATCGTCGACCACATTGCCAAGAATTACCTCCCGATTGTTGGTCACGATGGTCACATAATACCACCACGCCCATGAGTAATCCCACGAAGATAATCGGGTTGAACGACGACGGTGTTTCTCCGGATTGTAGGTCATGGAAATTACCCACCAGCGATTTCTCAATTCATGCTGCAAGAAATCAATTACGGTTGATGCTTCCCCGGCACAACCAACCAGAGAATCAAATACACAACGAACCCCGGAATAATGGGCACGAACGACCCGACCACAAAAAGAACCCTCACGGTCATGACATCCCATCCGAGCCACTCGGCAAGCCCTGCACACACCCCGGCAATCATTTTCTTGTCCGTCGCACGACGGAGGTTTCTCAGTTGAGGCATAATGCGACCTATTGATCGTGTCGTCATCCCACACAATTCATTCTCCCCTCAAATGAGGGGAGAATCAAAGAGGGGTCTATTCCAATCGCGTGGGATGGCGGACATTGATAGACCCTCCCCCTGCCCCTCCCTTTCCCAAGGGAGGGGAGGTTAGCGCGATGATTGTAGGGCGACTCGTTGAGCTTGCCTCGCCGCTCTTTGGCGGGTCGCCCAACATTAGCCTCTACAAAAATACTGTAGGGGCTTGATTCATCAAGCCCTCAACACGGTTTGAAGGGGTCGTTTGTCTTTACAATCCCCTCATCGTTGCTTCTCACTCGAATACTGCCACAACGCCTGATCGAGAGTACGCACAGAAACACCACACTTGTGTGCGAGCTTTCGACAGTAGTCTACATAATCCGCCCAGAAGGAGAAATCATACTTTGGCGGCTTGGCGTATCCCAAGGACCACACAGCACGGAAGTCGAGGATGGGATACTCCTCTTTGTGAAGCCAGAACAAAAGCGTGCTTGCGGTAGGCCAGTTCACACCGTTCAGTAGTGTCCAGATTTCGATGCGCAATCGCTCATTGGAGGTTGAGAGCGCTATCTTGCTGATTGATTCGATGAACTCAGGCGGGTTGCTGGCACAACGACTCTGCGAGCGCGGGCTCTTCCAGTGACAGATGGCCAGAAAATCGGGTTTGGCGAGGTAGCCGGCTTTGGCAACACGAGGTACGATCTGATCTTCTATGGTCGGATTGGGCGTGTAGTTGTAGCGAGAAGACCACGTAGCAATGTCACGTTCCGGAAACCTGAGTTTGAAGCGGCTCATAACGTTCTTCTTTTTATTTCATTTATGTTTTTGTATTGTTGTAGAGTG
>CAZWIN010000175.1:1001-6217 GCA_964633855.1 uncultured Chitinophagales bacterium | reverse complement strand
CGGCAGATGCCGGAGCGCTCTCACCTTGAGCGTTCTTTGCCGTCACTTTGTAGTACCAATGCTCGTTACGGTTCAGGCCTGTATGGCTATAGTTCACCGTGCCGCCGGAACCTGCGCTGGAATCCAACACCGCAATTCTATCGGTGAACGGTGAGCCTGTCGAAGGCGCAGAACCAAGTTTCGCATAGACATAGAAACTGTCTTCGGTATTTGCGCCGGAAGGAGCATTATCTGTGAAGGCGAGCGCCATGGCATTCACCATACTCTCGAGCTTCAGGCCGCCAACGTTGTTGAGCGCGTTGAGGTACTCTGCCTTGGTCTTAAACAGACCGGCTTCCAATTGTGCCTGTACTGCAGCAACGCCTTCTGATGGAACGGGGCCCGATGGGGTCGCAGTGAGGCCGGAAGGCCCTGCGGGCGGAGAAATCGTTGTAAAGTCGAATGAACCGTTGCTGGAGATTGTGGTTGCATCCGGGTTCTTCGCCCTGACATTCCAATTATAATGTGTTGAAGCTGCTGCAGGGTAATTAAAGGATGTTCCTGTTACTTCACCTACGACTGTCGTAGGTGTTGCCGGGAACACATCCGCAAGAATCTCATAACTGGATGCCTGTGAAGCGGCCGACCAGCTCATCGGTACTGAAAGCGGCTGACCGGTTGCACCATTAAGCGGTGAAGCCAGCACCGGTGCTGTCGGCGCGGGTAACGTAAATTCATCATACCCGGCATCCGGTGTCGAGCCACTTCTTACCGCTGCATCAATATCAGTGGTATACCCGGAAATCGGCGCACCAAGATTTGCAGCCGCTGAGGCAACTACTGCACCGGTATTCACATGAAGGTCTGCAATACTGGTGAACGCCGGATCGCCTTCCTTACTGTTAGCGTCGCCGCCTGAACCGCCAGGTTGCGCTGCTTGCCAACCAGCAAGGGTTTTATTTGCAGCAGAAGTTGTACCGAGCCATTGTCCAATGGTATCGGTTGCCGTTTTGTAGACGTTCCGATTTGCTGCTGTTGCTGGCCAGCCAGTTGCTGACGCTGAGTTACAAACAGCGAAGCCTCGCGTGAATCCGGCTGCCCCTGTACGCATATTCACAAAAACGTTGTTGCGCATGTCAGTGGGCGTGCTCGATGTCGAGCGGAAGAATGCATAGGTATTCGTCACACCGGCAGGAACTGCGCCCGTAATATAGACGCTGTTATAATAGAAATTACCAGCGCCAGTTGCCGGAGCATCACTGAAATCATCAATACCGCGGATACTCACATCACCTGTCACGCCATTGCCAAGGCTGATCATGTTGTTAACATAGGTCCAACGTGTTCCGAAGAAGTTCTGGACTCCACGAATCGCCGTGGCTACATTGGTAGAATTGGTAATGATACTATCTACCCTGTTTTTGGTAAAGGTTCCCGCTGATGCGCTGGAATTAATCTGCATCCCAATCATTGTTATCGCCGTGGTGATGGTCTGCGGATTGATAATCAGCTTTCGCACGACATTTTCATTAACAACGTGCGCCAATCCGGAAGCGGAGACGCTGATACCGGTGACGGAACCATGATTGTTGCCGTAAATATCGCGCACCACATTGCGGTTCATTTGTACCAAGCCGCTACCGAAGCTTATTCCGGTAAACGCCTGGCCGGTACCCGCTACCGCCGCATCAAACAGGAAGTTCGCGACCGTGTTGTTGTTCATCGGCATCGGCCCGCTCACTGGTGTTCCACTGGAGATAATCCCGCTTGCGCTGGAGTTCGTGTTTTGATTAATACTATTTGCCGTCGTCAAGCTTCCAACAAGATTGCTGTCAATCCTCGAAGCAACACCGGAAGACTGTTGTTGAATGCCGGTAAAGATGGGAAGTCCAGCCCCACCAGCCGTAAGCTTAACACCAGCAATTGTATTCCCAACGATTTCATTCACACCACCAGCTGCGGCAAATATACCCATTGCCGTTCCGCCTGTTGCCCCTAAATTTGCGAAGAGAATACTTGGGGTCGTCGAAGCGTCAACTGTCGGATCGCCAATCATGTTGTCTCGAATAATGAGAGGCATCTGGCCTGTTCCCGACGGCTGAACGCCGCAGAACAACACAGAAGCAGCTGAGGGAGTAGTTGTAAGACTGATACTCTTGATCGTGTTCCCAGCTACCACGCTCTGCGTGGTGCTAGCTGCCGGGTTGATAACAATAGCATAAATTCCACTTGTTGTGGTCAGGCTCCATGGAGCACCTCCTGCTCCAGGCCCGCTGCCACCGATGAAGTTTCCAGTCACCGTATTTCCCGGACCAGTCGCCGAACCAACACTAATGCCTGCGGCAAGTCCGGTCAACCCAACGCGAGGAGCGGTCTGGAATATGCTGTTCCCCGTTACCGTAGAACCGACTTCGTTACTCAACAGGATGCCTGTCGGTCCCGTTGCGCCGGTTGCATGGAAATCGTGGACATTATTGTTGCTATACGTATTCCAACCATTCAATGTGTTTGTTCCGCCGGCAGAAACGATACCGCGCACCGGATTCGGTGGAACTGCGATTGCAGCACCGGGGAAATTACCGATGTCGCAATGATCTATCGTATTGTAATTGTTTCCCTGTCCGCCAAAGAATGTCGAGCTCAAACTCACTACGGACGCCAAGCCCGTCGACGCGTTTGATTCAAGATAGAGATACCTCAGGGTATTTCTCAAAGCATCATTGACCAGCCTGATAGCTTCACCGCCGGCATTCGTAGCAGCGCTATCCTTTGCATTACGGATACGCCACATACTTGTACCACCTACGCCTCCAGGCCGCCCGTCGAGAATCATGTCGCGCATGCCATCGAGCAGAATAACAGGGTTAGATCCAAGCCCGGGAGTCGTTCCGCCAGCCGTAAGAAGAACGGACGCTACAGTGGCATCCGGCCGAATCGTGATTGTAATAGGACCCGGAACAGTATATGAAGGCTGATTGAAAACGATAGGATAGACTTCACCTGCACCTGTATACGTCGGCTGAAGTTCAAAAATCACATTGCCCGTAAGAGGTTTAGTATTGACTTCAGCAGCGACTGCGGTGAGGCTCGGATATGTTCCCGTAGGTCCAACACTGTAGGTACCACCTGCAAGCGTCAACCCAACATTCTGGAATGTACGCACACCGGCGCTTGGGAACGGATTGGCCCCCGCCCAGTTTGCAGCCGCAGGCGATGCGGTGAAGCCCGGAGAAACTGCACCCGGAGTCATCGTCGGATCGGCATACGAATTGCCCGCCGTATCGCGTACGACGATATAGTACTGGTAGGTCCCGCTCGCCAAAGCGCGGAGTGAAGCACCCCAGCGATACTCACCGTTGTTTGAACCGCCCGGTGCAACATCAGGCGCAAGGCCGGTGAATGCACCCGTGAACGGGGTACCACGGTACCACAACTGAACATTGAGATTACCAACCGGGTTTACGTTGTCTGTAACAAGGACCCGAACCTCTGCCGCGACAGAGCCAATTTCCAGAGGTGTGATAGAAATACCCGCGCCGGCAGCGTCAACAAATCCACCGGAGAAAGAGCCTTCAAAAACACCAAGGTCAGGAGTCGTAAGACTGCGGGCTACCCCTAAGATGTCACCTGCAGTCGAAAGACCGGCAACAGGAACGCCGCTGTTTTCAACCCTATTTGCTCCACCATAAGTTACGTCTGTTGCACTCGCAAAGCCGGGATCGCCATATCCTGCCCGCTGATCCACACCATCGGATGGGGTGGCAAGAGTTGACTGCCAATCAAGAAGCGCTGGACGTGCTGCACCTGCATAATTGGCGACTCGACGCGTAGCACTTGTTACCCCGACATTGTAAACGTTGTTTGAAAAATTTAACAGCGTATTTGTGCCTGCACCGAAATCAAGCAGTATTGCCCCACCTGTGGAGCCACCACCTGTTACATTTATAGCGTTGTTCCTCGCTATGATAACCTGATGAGGCGCAGCGGTAACTGTGGCAAAGTTAATACCTTTCGAAACTCCAGCAGCAGCAGTCGCCGCAGGGAGGTTAATAGAATTGTTGTATATCTCAAACTTCGTTCCGGCAGTGACAGTCGCCGAAGCAAAGTTCATTGCGGCAATCACGTTCGCCCCAGTCGCAAGTGGCGCGCGCACATCATAAATCGCGTTATTGTATATCTTCAACGTGTGAAGAGTCGTACCCGTGGCCCTGATACCCGGCGTGCCGCTTGTCAGACTGTTCGTATGGAACAAATTATGAATAACGTTGTTGAAAATTTCGACATTATCAGCGCCGTCAGATGTTGAGGCAGCCGTACCAAAGTGAATACCGGACTGAGCTGTACCGGCTGTAGTGCCGAGGAGGCTATCAATCTGGACATTGAACACCTTCATGTTCTTCTGTCCGTCAATACCAATACCCCAATCGGTACCTGTTGTTGATCCTCCAACCTGCGTTATGCGAGAACCGCCAACCCACACGCCACCCGTTGCGGATGTAAAAGCAGGACCGCTGACTTCGTTGCCCTCATCAAAAGCAGGCAACGGAAGACCATCAAACACGATACCACGTTTCACGTTTGTTATTGTAAAGTTTTGAATCTTGTTATTGTTGCTGCGGCTTGCGTACTGCCCAGCCGTTCCAAAGGTGGAGAGAATGGACGTGCCGTTACCAACTACCACGCCATTCACAGCGTTTGCATTAGCCCTGTTAAGAGTAATGCTCATGTTCTTGATAGTATTGTTGGTCGCTCCATCCGAGTTCGATGCATTATGAATAACATATCCAAACTCGAAGCGACGGGCATCTGTGGTTGCAGTGTCAACGATATTGATACCGTCAAAAGTAACATAATCCGTACCCTGCAAACGGAAGACCCAGTCTGCCGTTCCAGTCCCGGCGCCACTCATGTTAATAGTCTTTCCTCCACCTGCAATGAATGTCAGGGTGTTGGTTGCGCTTAGGGTAGTAAGCAATGGAACGCTAACCGCTCCCGTGGGAACTCCGCCGAGAATCAGGCCGGCTTCGGGGTATGTAACCGTGGCTGCTGTTCCTGTGACTGTAAATGTTGTCGGGCCACTAATTCCAAGACCATTCAGGAAGAGAAATGCCTCTGCCCATGTTTTGAAGTTCGTCCCTCCGGTCGCCACATCCGTGTTGATGGTATATGCGCCGCTCAACGCCGAGGCCGTTTGCGAAACAAGCGAAATGTTGTCAATCGCAACTGGCGGCTGAGCT
>CAZWIN010000175.1:0-991 GCA_964633855.1 uncultured Chitinophagales bacterium | reverse complement strand
CCAGAGCCGTCATTCCTCAAGCTAAACACCAATCGCTGTGTTGTACCGGCAGCAGAAGCAGGGATCTGAATAAACGACTGACCGTATGCCGCTTGTAAGAGATAACCACCCGTCAAACCGACCTGACCCGATGCAAGCTGGGTATTTGCCACCGGAGTTGTACTGGTAGGAACGAGATACACTTTCAGGAAATCAAAGCCGCTTTCGCCCTGGCCTTTCCAATCGAATTTGAGAATAATGAAATTCTCGCCGGGCGGGAAAGTAATATCGCGATAGAAATGCGACACTTGCGCACTCGTGATCGTGTAGGCATTTGTTACGCCGGCATCATTGGAAACATACGCTCCATTGACACCGCCGTTAAATGTTGCAGTCCCGACTTGCCATGTATTGGTGGCATCATTAATAACGGTCCAACCGTTGGCAAGAAATGAGCCGCCGCTTTCAAAGCCGCCGACTGTTGTTGGGTCGATGAGCGTGGTCTGCGCAAAAGCTGATGAGGCCATCAGCAACGTACATAGCGCAATAACCAGCAGCATGGTACAGTGTTTCATAACTCCTCCATGAAACAGGTGAGATGATGTGTGGTGGTTGTTTTTTTTCAAAGGTCGGATACTCAAGAGAATGAAACTGCCTGAGAATAATTATTCGCTTCGCGAGAATGAAATGTGAAGAACAACTCAGTGCTCAAGAAATAATTGAAAAGTCTTTTGAGTGAAAACGAAACGATGAGACAGGAAATGAAACGTTGTAAAGATAACTGAGTACTGCTGAGGTATTACCAATCTATCTTTCGATAGTCCCCTAAGTTTTTTGTTTCGATGCAGTTACCATTTGGATAAGAATGACCACACACACAACCACACTTTACCCTATACAGGCAGGGTCAAAGTACACTGGCGTGCGTACAAAAGCAACTGTACTGTCTACGGGTTTTAAACCAGGTATAAATACGAGGTACGCAGGAACGCCAAACTCTACGAATAGGCCA
>CAZWIN010000174.1:0-6232 GCA_964633855.1 uncultured Chitinophagales bacterium | reverse complement strand
TTGCAAGAAACAGGTAATTGTTGCTGATTTTCAAGCGAACCATGTATATGTCTGTCGCGTAATCAAAAACATTTGACCAATCCTGACTTGTGAGACTTGTGTTACGCAAAACAATGTCATTGTCCTCATCAACTCGTTGGACAGCAAGCCGGATATAGTCTTTATTGTTTTTAGGAACAATCGCCACTGAACGCAAGTTAACATTCCCTAAATAATCAGCGATCCACTCTTGGCCATAATCGGAGGACCACCACAAACCCGAGTTGTCTGCCTCAGAAGAGTAACCCATTCCCGAGGGGATGCTGTCCGGAGCGCTTCCACAGGCCCAAATAATACCTGCTCTCGTCCCGCTGTTATCTGTGTTATTGGGGTACACAGCAAAATCGTGGATATCTGTGGCTGGGGCGAATTGTGTGACCTTCCCCCAAGTCACTCCGCTAGTGCCACTACGCCAGATCGCGTTGTTGCCACTGACATACGTTCTCCCCAGCAACATCACCGTGTTGTTGTTCACCGCCGCCACAAGGCGCAAGGGGACGAGGTTTGTGTCTGTGATTTTTGTAGTCCAACCGCCTCCTGCTCCACCAGCATCATTATATCTAAGCTCCCCGTTCTTCGCCGTAAGCACTATAGTCGAGTCATTCGGTTTGACCAATACCATTAGTGGGTTGAAATAGGGCTGTGGTGTTACTGCCCATGCCGTACCGATGTTTGAAGATTTGAGTACATAACTGGCATCGGCAATGTATATATAGCTACCACTTGTCGTCACGCTGATGTCTTTTACGCTGGACGCAATTTGCGGCCCGCTGAGTGAGACCCAGCTCTGCGCAAACAATCGCGTGCAGACGATACACAATAGAACTGCGATAGAGAGAAGATGTTTCATAACAACCTCCATTGTAAATAATTGTTGATGTTCTTATGTTGGAGGTGTAGAGAGGTCGGTCGCAAGCCGGCTTCACATGCACTCAGCGCGGGTTGCCCGTTTGATTGTCGTCCAGACTTCGGCGGGCACTCGCGTCTCGTTTTGGTGACTACTTGTTAAACTCCTCCCTTCTTGCGTGTGTTTCCAGTAGTTCTACTTGATGAGGACAGCCTTTTTCGTTTCCACCCTTCCTCCGACCACAAGCCGGTAGTAATACACTCCACTCGACACACCTTGTGCATTCCAGTCAACAGAATACCTCCCCGGATCCTTTCTTTCATTGACCAACGTTGCAAGCTCGCGACCCAGCATGTCATACACAACTAGCTGTACTTCACTCTTCACGTCTAATTCATAACTTATCACTGTCGTTGGATTGAACGGATTGGGGTAGTTTTGCTTAAGAAAAGTTACCCTAGGCATTCCATCTAACTCCCTTACATCTGCCGTGATAAAGCGGCCTCTGCGGTAGAAGATTCTGAACGTGCTCGGGTCAGGTGCCTGACTGGCGGACCACACAACGTGAACTGCCTTCGTTGAGAGTGCCACATCGGTCCTGTCTGTATAATGGGTAGAAAGCCCCGTAGTCGGGTCAAACGATGGGCACCACATCGAATCACGCGAGACTCGAACCTGTACAAACGGTGGCGCTGTTCGATCCATCGGCCACGCAGCAGCAACATCGCCATTGTGAACACTGAGTGAGGGTTCATAGCCTGCGGGAATACTGGTAAGAACTCTTTCCGCATCATACGCACTTGAATCGGGACCGCTTACACCCCGCCTTCCAATGACGCTGCATCCTACTAATCCGATACAACCGTACTTCGCATCGCGCCACGCTGCAATAATGGTCGAATCCCCCGCTATTGTCCCTGCCGCGATTATCGGGTCTGATGACTGTAAGCCGTCGGGTGGCGAAAGCAACACTTGTTGCGACCAAGTATCCCCAAGGTCGTGTGAACGCCGATACTCGGTTTCGTTTGAGCCCATTTGTGCCAAATGAAGTATCCCGCCGGGTGAAAGTGCAGTGCGTGCAAAGTAGTCAAGACCGCCCGCGCTTTGCGTCCATGACTGACCCATGTTGACTGATCTCAAGACCCTCTTAATGCCTGGGGGAACAACAGCATAAACAACAGCAAGAGTCTCTCCTATCACTGACGACGAACGAATTTCCCCGGCAAGGTTAGGACTTATGGTTCGCAGTGAATCCCAGGAAATTCCGCCGTCTGAACTCTCAAGCATGCGAACCGGACTTTCTCCGCCAACAGGTGTTCTGAAGAAAATGAAGACGTTCTGACTTTGAGTGGTCAATTCGATCCAAGTAGCTTGGCCAGGGAATTGAATAGTGTCGGCTACAAGTTCTCTTGCTGGAAGTAACGTCAGTCCCCCATCAAACGATTGAACAAGAGGTAGCCGCGGCTTGGATTGCCCCCCATTCTCCCAGGTAATATGAATAGTATCATCACCTGAGAGCGCAATCTTGGGTGAGTGAGCGTTGTAGTTTGTATCCGACAGTAGGATCGGTTCATCCCAAATAATGGCGCATGTAGTATCCTGGGCAGACAATTCATGGGCAAGAAGTAGAGAGAACAACAGAAAGAAGAACCGGAAAACTCTCATTCACATACCTCCTTATGCTAGATTAGGAGAACGGAGAACGAAAGAACGGAGAACGAAAGAACGGAGAACGAAAGAACGGAGAACCAAAGAACGGAGAACCAAAGAACGGAGAACATATGCATTTTGAGGAATCCTCATATTCCCCGGAAGAATGTTAGCAATGGAAAGCGCAAAAGTCAATGGCGGCGCTCAAAATGGAAACCCGTGTCATAACGCGTCCCGCTTATTGCGGGATAAACTCTGCGAAGCAATCTCGACCTGATGAATCGAGGCCGCTTCGGGCTAGTATTTGCCTCGCCGCAACCTACGATACGGACGATCTTCAACACTACCCCCCTTCCGGCGCGTTGCATTTCAAACCCAAATTGGTTAGTTTGCCATGCAGGTATTATTCAATTCACCACCGCTATCCTCTTGATAGCCACCCTTTATGCCCGACGAAAAGCCCGAATCTGAACAGCAAACGCCGGAATCGCCATCACCCAAAAGCGAACAGTCCGAGCCCCAGCAACAACCGGAACAGCGCCCGCAACAGCGCCATTTCAGGAATGACAACCGCGGCCGCCAGCAACATCGGGGGCAGGAACAGACCTCACAAGAACAACGACAGTCACGCCCGCAGCAGCAACGGGGCCAACGCCCGCAAAACGCACAGCGGCCTCCTCAGCAACACTCCGGTGGAAACACGGAAATCAGCGTCGTTATCCCTCTCTATAATGAAGAGGGCTCTCTCAAAGAACTTCATCAACAGCTCCGCTACGCGTTGAGCAGAATGGGCCAGCGCTATGAACTTCTGTTTATTGATGATGGCAGCACCGATAAGTCTTTTCAAGTGTTGCGCGACCTGAAGAGAAATGATCATCATGTGAAGATTGTCCGCTTCAGGCGTAACTATGGAAAATCCGCCGCGCTTTCCGTTGGGTTTGAAAAAGCGCAGGGCAACATTGTCATCACCATGGATGCAGACCTGCAGGATGACCCCGCCGAAATTCCGAGCCTCGTCAAACGCATCAACGACGGGTTCGACCTTGTCTCGGGCTGGAAGAAAATCCGGAAAGACCCAGTCAGCAAAACCATCCCGTCGAAGTTCTTTAATTTTGTGACGTCGGTAATGACGGGAATAAAAATCCATGACTTCAATTGCGGGTTGAAGGCATACAAAAAAGAAGTTGTGAAAAGTGTGAAAGTGTACGGCGAGCTGCATCGCTACGTTCCCGTGCTCGCGCACTGGGAGGGATTCAAGATCGGTGAAATGATTGTACAGCACCGGCCCCGCAAATACGGCAAGACCAAGTTCGGCATCGGCCGTTTCTGGAAGGGATTTCTCGACCTTCTTACAGCACTCTTTACCACCCGCTATCTCCGCAGGCCGTTGCACCTCTTTGGTTTCTGGGGGATTCTTTTTGCAGGAGCCGGTCTCATCGTTGACGGCTGGCTGATTGTGGAATGGTTCATGGGCCTCACTGCGCTTGGTAATCGTCCACTTTTCCTCGGCGGCATTTTCCTGATCATCATCGGCATACAGTTTATCTCCATAGGTTTGCTCGGCGAGTTGATCAGCAAGTCAAGTGCGACGCAGGACGAGTACGCCATCCGCGAATACATCCGCTAATCCCATCGCGCCAACATGTCCGCCAAACCCTGGAGTTCCCACACTGCCCTGAAACTCGATTGCCGCTTCTTCCGGGGCGACCTCCCGTGCAAGCCGCATAAACAATCCGGGGTGCATTGCGTTGACGCGCAGGGAAAGGATTGTCAGCACTACGAGCGGCTCGATCAGCGTATTCTGATTATCAAGCTCGGCGCTCTCGGCGACGTCATTCGTACAACGCCGCTTCTTCACAGGTTGAAACAGTTGTATCCGCACGCCCAGATTTGGTGGCTCACACTTTCTCCCGAGATTCTCCCGCGCAGCGTGGATGTCATTCTTCCCTTCACGCCACAGTCTCTTGCAGCGCTTCAGGCAACGCGCTTTGATATGATCTTCAACCTTGACAAAGACCGCGAGGCATGCGGACTCACCGCTTCGCTTCAGGCGGGGATCAAGAAAGGCTACACTCTTTCCGAGGGCAGGCCTGCACCGATTGATTCCGATGCCGTGCACAAATATATGACCGGCGTGTTCGACGACTTGAACAAAGACAACATCAAAAGCTACGTCGAAGAGATTTTTGAAATCTGCGGGATGAAGTTTGCCGGCGAGAAATACATTCTTGATTCCTTCAGCGACCGCGGCTACCATTGGAAACTGCCGAAGAAAAAAAGGATCGTCGGCTTGAATACCGGATGCGGCGGGCGCTGGACTTCGCGTCTTTGGGCTGAAAAAATCTGGGTCTCGCTTGCAAAAAAGCTCCGTAAGGCGGGCTATGCACCCATCCTGCTCGGCGGCGAACAGGAACACGAAAAGAACAAGCGCATCGCAAAAAAGAGCGGCGCCCTGTATCCCGGTCACTTTCCACTTCAACAGTTTATCAACCTTGTGGACCAATGCGACCTTGTTGTTACCGCCGTGACCATGGCGATGCACATCACCATCGGACTCGACAAGAAGATCGTCCTGTTCAACAACATCTTCAACAAACACGAGTTTGAATTGTACGGATCGGGAACAATCCTCGAACCCGAATTTGATTGCCCCTGCTACTATTCCCCCGTCTGCCCCAACGATTGCATGCAGTACATCTATGTTGATACCGTTTTTACGGCATGTAAATCTCTTCTCAATGGCTAAGCACAGTAAAACACATACGATCGCATCTTTTCCCAATGAATGGAGCAATGGGCAATGCATTGCCATCATTGCCGGACTTGTGGCGTTCTTTTTTCGCAATCATTTGTTGGGAAACGCTTTCCTCTGGGAGGATTTTCTTTACTTCAGTGTCCCGGCTGCAAATTTTGCATCTACTTCTATCGCAAATGGTGAGTTCCCGCTTTGGAATCCCTACAACTTTGGCGGCATGCCTTTCTTCGCTGATATTCAAACAACTGTCTTGTATCTCCCTGTCACGGCGCTGGTTTTCTTTGTAAAGGATGGACAGGTAAGCTATTACTGGTTACAACTCGTGGTTATTCTGCATTTCTTTATTGCCGGCGTTTCAATGTTTTATTTTACCAAATCGCTCGGCGTCCGCAACCTTGCGGCTTTGCTGGCCGGTATTTCGTATACATTCTCCAGCTTTATGGTGCTGCATGCCATACACACAATCATTGTCATGATGATTGCGTGGTGGCCACTGATTCTGCTGCTTTTCAGGAAGGCATTACACGAACGTTCCTGGTTTTGGGTCTTTCCGACAGCATTCTTTCTGAGCCTGTCTATCTATGCGGGATTCCCTCAACTTATTCTGTTCTTTCACTTTTTTCTCTTCCTGTTTTTCGTGTACGAGGTCGCTACTTCCTTTGCAGGCAAAGAACTCGTATCGCGGCATGCTTTAACGATGTTCGGCAAGGCGGCCGCTGTTGTTCTGCTTGCCGTAGCACTCGCGGCTATACAACTGCTTCCCACAATTGAATTATCCACAGTTTCCCAACGCGCTGCCATTTCTTTTGAGAAAGCAAACGAAGGACAGCTTTCTTGGGGCCATCTCCTGACTCTGATCTTTCCAAAACTCTTCGGCGAAGCCCGCGCAAACGACTATCAATACTGGGGACCCGGTGTGTATTGGTCCTACTGGGAGACCT
>CAZWIN010000173.1:0-6263 GCA_964633855.1 uncultured Chitinophagales bacterium | reverse complement strand
GCAAGAACACTTGTTGATTCCATTGAAAAATCCCGCGGAAAGGTGGGGATACAGAAGAAGAAAGCTTGCGACACCCGAACTTTCGGCTTTCTTTCTGCCTGTCAGCGGTTACGCAGACCCTCGTGGTTCGCCTTCTAAGATAGCCAAAAAAGGTGAAGATTCAATAGAGAAAAGACGAGAATAATGCGAGGATGGGGTTTTAATTTGGATACTCGGCAAGGATGCACAGCAGTGCGTCCTTATGAGAGAGATCGTCAGTCCGAATGACAGACGATATGTATCACCCCCTCTGCCTTTTGTAGTAATTCATCAACCCATTCGTAGAACTGTCATGAGTCATGACGTTCTCATTTCCTTTCAACTCCGGCAGTATCGCCTTCGCCAGTTGTTTGCCCAATTCCACACCCCATTGGTCAAACGAGTTGATATTCCAGATAATTCCCTGCACAAAGATCTTATGCTCATACATTGCAATAAGTGAGCCGAGCATTCGCGGTGTCAGTTTTTTTAGAAGTATGGAATTGGTCGGCCTGTTTCCTGCAAAGACCTTGTGTGGAAGCAATCTTTCAATCTCATCCTGCTTGAGGCCGGAACCCTGCAATTCCTTTCTTGCTTCCTCACTTGTTTTTCCTTTCATGAGGGCTTCCGTTTGCGCAAAGAAATTGGAGAGGAGTATCCGGTGATGATCGCCGAGAGGGTTCTGGCTTTCGACAGGGGCAATAAAGTCAGCAGGGATAATTTTTGTGCCTTGATGTATCAATTGGTAAAACGCATGCTGTCCGTTTGTTCCCGGCTCTCCCCAAATCACCGGACCTGTAGAGTAGTTGACAATGCTGCCTCCCCGGTCAACAAATTTCCCGTTGCTCTCCATATCGCCTTGCTGGAAATATGCAGGAAAGCGGTGGAGGTATTGGTCGTAGGGAAGAATGGCGTGTGTCTCTGCACCGAAGAAGTTGTTATACCAGATTCCCAGCAGTCCGAGTATAACCGGGATATTCTTTTCCAACGACGAAGACAAGAAATGCTCATCCATTTCATGCGCACCGGCAAGCAGATCTTCGAACCTGTCAAAGCCAATGTAGAGCGCTATCGAAAGGCCAATGGCAGACCAGAGCGAGTAACGCCCGCCGACCCAATCCCAGAATTCAAACATATTCTTTGTGTCAATCCCGAACTTTGCAACTTCCCTGGTATTTGTTGAGAGTGCAACAAAATGCTTTGCAATGTGTGCTGCGTTCTTCGCAGACGCAAGAAACCAGTTCCGCGCAGATTCCGCATTCGTCATGGTTTCCTGCGTCGTAAATGTTTTGGAAGCAATCAGAAATAACACCGTTTCGGGATCAACCCTCTTGAGCACTTCGGAAAGATGGGTTCCATCAATATTGGAAACAAAATGTACATGAAGCCCCGGATCGCCATACGGCATAAGCGCTTCCGTGACCATGACCGGGCCAAGATCAGACCCGCCAATCCCAATGTTGACAACATCCGTGATGGTCCTCCCTGTATATCCTTTCCATATGCCGCCACGAACAGCTTCTGTGAATTCCTTCATATGCCCCAACACAGCATTCACCTCCGGCATGACATCTTTTCCATCAAGAAGAATTCGCCGGACGGAGCGGTTGCGAAGCGCAGTATGCAATACTGCACGGTTTTCGGTAAAGTTTATTTTCTCGCCGGTAAACATTTTCTCACGCCATCCCTCAACATCTGCCTGGCGAGCCAAGTTGAACAACAGCCGCATTGTCTCGCCCGTAACACGGTTTTTGGAGTAATCCAACAATAATTCATCCCCATCGTTGGCGCGCCAACGGACAGAAAGTCTCTCGAAACGTCCCCCGTCTTCAGAGAACATTTCGCGCATATGTTTTGATGCGATCGTTGTATGATGAGCTTCGAGGGCTTTCCATGCCGGTGATTCAGTCAGCGGAGACATACGGTTCCTTTCCTGAGGGAATGGCGATGAATTGACAGAGGAAGTGCAGCAGAATATAACATAGAAGCACCTTAAAATCCCGACAGATGATTTTTTTTTCTGCAGGGGAAAACCTTTAACACCAGGCCGTTTTCGCCAAAAAGAGAGCCACCAATGAATCCGCCTCGGCTATTGCATTTTGTTTTTTCCGTGGCTACCTTAATTCAAGCGATATTTCTGTTCTCTTCAATTACTTCGAGCATGAGAGGGTACCGGAAACTCTCATGTGAAGATTCAGCCACCACCCGAATTTCCTGACTTCTCTCCTGCTCCCTGATTACTCACATTCCATTCCAGAAGGAGTATGTCCATGGAACCTGTAACTGATGTAAAAGGATCGCCCGGCAAGGCCAATACAAAACTCGAGACTCTCACCATTACCGACAGCCGCACGGGCAAACAGTATGAACTCCCGATCGAAAACGGAACGATCAAAGCAATTGATCTCCGGCAGATCAAAACCGGCCCGGATGATTTCGGCTTGATGACCTATGACCCGGCGTTCATGAATACTGCCTCATGCAAAAGCAACATTACATTCATTGATGGCGATAAGGGTATTTTGCGATACAGGGGATATCCCATCGAGCAGCTTGCCGAAAGATGCACATACCTTGAAGTTGCGTACCTGTTGGTCAACGGTGAACTGCCGAACAAAACCCAGCTCGATGAGTGGACAAAAAACATCACGTATCACACATTCGTCCACGAGAACATCAAGAAATTCATGGATGGTTTCCATCATGATGCCCATCCCATGGGAATGTTTGTGAGTACCGTCGGTGCGCTCTCCACATTCTATCCCTCAGCAAAGCATATTGACAATCCGGAAGAGCGCAAGGCAACCATTCACAGGCTCATCAGCAAAGTCCCCACGCTCGCAGCCTTTGCGTACAGGCACAGCATCGGCATGCCGTATGTCTATCCGGACAATGACCTGAATTACGCATCCAACTTCCTGAACATGATGTTCAAAGTCGCCGAAGTAAAATATGAGCCGGACCCGATCCTGGCGAAGGCACTTGATGTGCTCTTCATTCTTCATGCAGACCACGAGCAGAACTGCAGTGCGAATGCGATGCGCGGCGTCGGAAGCTCGAGAGTGGACCCCTACAGTGCAATGGCAGCTGCTGCTGCTGCGTTGTACGGGCCATTGCATGGCGGAGCAAACGAAGAAGTATTAAGGATGCTGGATGTCATCGGAACAAAAGACAAAGTGCCCGCCTTCATAAAGGACGTGAAGGATGGAAAAGGGAAATTGATGGGATTCGGGCACAGGATTTATAAGAACTACGACCCGCGTGCGTCTATCATCAAGAAACTTGCCGATCAGGTGTTCGAGGTAACGGGGCGAAATCCGAAATTGGATATTGCACTTGAGCTGGAACGGATTGCATTGCAGGATGATTATTTCGTCAAGCGAAAACTCTACCCGAACGTTGATTTCTATTCGGGCCTCATTTACCAGGCAATGAGGTTCCCAGTTGATATGTTCCCTGTGCTCTTCGCCATCGGCAGAACTTCCGGATGGCTGGCACAATGGCAGGAGATGTTGCTGGATCCGGAGCAGAAAATCGCACGGCCGCGGCAGGTGTATCTCGGATATGGTACACGTGAAGCACAGATGTTGAGCAAGCGTTCGTAACTCTTACAAAAAAGCCCCGTGGCTGACAGCAACCGCGGGGCTTTTTGATTTACCCTCTTCTCTCTTTGAGAATTCCCAGATAGGCTTGCCATGGGCCAACTTCTCCCGCATATTGCTTTCCCGCAACGCGGGATATCTGCGCAATATGGTCCATATCATGGACAACCCACGTCGCCAGAAGCTGGCGCAGTGTAACAACACCGAGCGCAGGATGCATTCCCTGCTTATCCAAATCTGATGGAGAAAGCTTCATCTCCTGAAGAACCCTGATATTTTCGCGGCGAAGTTCACCAAACGTATCCATGAGTTCCACTACGGATTTCCCCCTGCTTTCAACAAACTGGGCATTGCGGTCGAATGGGTCAAACGGCTTCAACAATCCATACTCAAGAATGATTCTTGCCCTTGCAATCCAATCCGTGCGCTCACCATGAATCAAGTGGCCGAGCACATCATAAGGGCTCCAAGTATCCGGGCCTTCATTGCGGGTTATCCATTCCTCCGGAAGCCCTTTAAACATTTCCCGTATTGTTGCCGGAGTTTGGGCAAGAGTGCGGATCGCATCCTGTATTTTAAATTCCATCATCACGCAACTACTGTGCAGCGCCAAATTCCCTGCTCACAGCCTGATGAAGAAGATCCGGCGGCAAGAGTCCCTGCGAAAGAATAAAGTCGTGGAATTTCTGCTGATCAAACTTCTTCCCCATGGATTTCTCAATTGCTTTCCGCATGTCCATGAGCTTCGTATATCCATAAAAATAGGCTGTCGCTTGTCCGGGACTGCGAAATGTGTAGCGTTCCACTTCCTGATTTGCCATCGCATCGGAGAGCACAACATCGTCTTTCAAAATGCGGAATGCATCTTCGCGTGTGATTTTTCCCATTTGCAACTCAGGGTCAAGATAGGCACGTGCTGCACGCAGGAGGCGGTGTTGCAACGATATGAGTTGTCCTTCAAGCGGCATATACGGCAAGAGAATCGCTTCTGAATAAAGGCCCCAACCTTCGACATTGACACTGTTGAAAGCAAAGATTGCGCGGGTCACCGACACGCCCTTTTCAATAACTGAAGCGAATTGCATTTCATGGCCCGGCCTCCCCTCATGTGCCGTCAGTGTCCAGGAAGCGGCGGCAAATGTGAAATCGTCAAACTTTTTTGTTTCTCCCGCTTTATCCCCGGGGACATTCAGCGGCAGGATAAATTCACCCATCTCGCCTGTATTGCCAAGCATGCGTGGCGGCCTCATATTTGGCGCGGGTATCTGGGCACTCTCAGCCTCGCTTGCAATACGAATCCGCATTTCCCTGTCGGGCAAAGTCACAAGATGTTCGCGACGGATGATTGATTCGATATCACGAATCCTGCTCTGATAAAAAGGCAGAATGGCATCGCCTACAAGCTGGTCTTTCTTTAATTCCCGAATCACGTCACGATAGTCTGCAGCAGCAAACCCTTTTTCCTTTGCGACACGCTGTGCAAGCGATTGCATTTGCTGTTGAAGGTCGGTAAATGCCGTATGAGCCATTGCTGCGAGTTTCTCAGGAGCAATATCAACGCCGACTTGTTCTACACTATATGCGTAAAGTTCGGCCGGCAGCCGGAAGTCTTCCACTGCTTTCGGGAGTATCTCATTTCGCACAAACTCATCATACTGCTTCAACTGCGTCTTGATTGCAGCATACGCTTCCTCGTACCCCTTAATTTGATACTTGTCGAACAATTTCCCAATGCCATCAACAAAGAACTGATTTTGTGTGAGGTCCTTTTCGACTTCATCCTTGACGGGGCCAATGAGTCCGGCAACATTCAACCGTTCGCGAATCCTGTCCATTGCAAGCTGCGTAACAGGCGCGTATCCTTTTTCAAGGCCGGCATACTTTCGCAGCCTGACAAGCGCTGCCGCTCTCCGCTCAGCCGGAATTTGATCGTCAAGCAAGCCGCGCAGGCCACTGAACACAAGCCGCGACATGTTGAAGTAAGGGATCTGATATTTATCGGTAAGATTATTCCCGCGGATGTTATCTTCCGCGCTTTTTATCAGGATCTCAAGGTCTTGTTTGACTGAAGGATCCTGCTCCGATGAAAGCCTCTCCCTCAATTCTTTGGCTGCATCTGCCACAGCTTTGTTTGAGCGTTCCAGGAGCCCGGGTTTAAGGTCAACAATCTCCTCATCCAATCCATCCACGCCAAGCTGTCCTGCACCTTCAGGCCCGAACCGTGCCATAACAGAAAGGAGAACCTGGGCGTTCTGGTTGCTCCGTTCAACCCATGCCGGAGAAGCCTTCTCCTGTTCCTGACCGGCTGTTGGAATAGCCGCACAAAACGACGTTGTTGCCGTTGTGAGCAGAAAAAGTGCAATAATAATTAAGCGATACATCAAAACCTCAAATGATAGTGGGAAGTGAATGGAATTGGCTTTGGATTATACGAATAGTGGGGGTTTTGTTGCAGACACCCAGCCGAGAGAACGAATCAATTACGCTCTATCTGACCAGATTAGAGAGAACCGACAAGCCTACTGTACCCAATGCGCCGATTCTTCGGCTATGCTCCTTCCGCGACATGAACGACTAACAATGAACTCGGATCCGCCACCACAGACCTTTCCACCAGACACTCGGGCTTCATGGTCTTCAATC
>CAZWIN010000172.1:0-6302 GCA_964633855.1 uncultured Chitinophagales bacterium | reverse complement strand
TCCATGCGATCAAGGGTATTGACAGTTTGAGGATTATCCTTGGCGATCTGCGGCTCCGTCCTGAATTCATGACGGAGGAGCGCGATATGCGTCTGGAGATCAGGCGCAACATTCATGGCCGGCCCGATTCGATTGACGAGGCAGTCATGAAATCAGGCCAGGCATCGTTTGTAAAAAACGGGGATGTCTTCCGTGCGACGGTACCATTCAAGGCAAACGGGGTGTGCCAGAAATGTCATCAGGTACCAATCGGTTATACGCTTGGTGCGGCAGAGATCCACCTGACCCTTAACCGGCTTTCCGAATCCATACAAAGCAGTTGGGGGCGGTCCGTGACAATCTTTATGCTCTTCTTTTTTGCCTCGCTTGCTGTTGGTGTCATTGCGTTTCGCCGCGTGGTTACCGATCCTGTGGATGGGCTGATTTTTGCAGCACGCAGAATCGGACAAGGGAAGTTCGACCGCGCCGTCAAGTTGCCCGAATCGCGTGACGAGCTCTGGATCCTCGCGACAGCGTTTGAAGAGATGCGCGTCTCGTTAAAAGAAACGATGGAGGAATTGGCGCGGCTCAATAAGGAGCTGGTAAAGAAAAATAGATCACTTTTGGAATCTTTTCAGGCGCTGCAGAAGGCGCAGGATGAATTAATCCATGCGGAACGTCTGTCGGCAGTCGGGAAAATGGCGAGCTCGATCATCCATGATTTCAAAAACCCGATGGCGATCATTCTTGCGTATGCCGAGCATTTAAAGAACGATCCGGAAATGAAGCAGGAAGAACGCGCCAAAGCATTTGATGCCATAGTGAAATCTATTGAGCGCATGCAGGATATGACGAGGGACATTCTGGACTTTTCGCGTGGCCATATCCGCCTGAATGTGGAGAGCATTCCCGCTTCCACGATTCTGGATGACGTGAGGGAAAGTGTGCAGCCCGCCCTTGAAAAAGGGAATGTTTTCCTTGATGTGCAGCAGCAGTATCAAGGCAATGTGCCTGTTGATGTTAACCATTTCCGTCGAGCGGTAATCAATATCATCAATAATGCGCAGGAAGCAATGCCTGATGGTGGGAGGCTGACCTTTCAAGTGCAAAGACAAAGCGGATACGCAGAGTTTGCCCTGTCGGATACGGGCGTCGGGATACCGGATGAAATACGCGATACAATCTTCGACGCGTTTGTTTCCCATGGAAAACCCCAGGGCACAGGACTCGGGCTTGCCATCACAAAACTCGTCGTTATGGAGCATGGCGGAAAAATCCAGGTCCAGAGCCGGGTAGGCTCAGGGACAAAATTTTCCATCTTCATTCCACTTCATCATCATGCACGCAGTGAAACCGCGGGATGACCGGCAGCATCTGGACCCGCAGTTTCTCATTCTGGCCTACTCCCGTGGTTATTTTCCCATGGCCGAATCCCGGACAGGGCCAATACGTTGGTACTCACCGAACCCCCGCGCAATCATCCCGCTGGATGCATTTCATATCCCCCGCAGCCTCAGGCGCTCGGTCGGACAGAGTAGTGTGACGATAACTGTTAACACCGCGTTCCCTGAGGTTATTGGAGCATGTGCAGAGCGGGCGGATACTTGGATTTCTGATGAGATTATCACAGCGTACACGGAGCTTCATCATGCCGGTTCTGCCCACAGCATTGAAGTATGGCGACTGCAAACACTTGTCGGCGGATTGTATGGTGTTGCAATCGCCGGGGCGTTCTTTGGCGAATCAATGTTTTCACGTGAGACAAACGCTTCGAAGATAGCGCTTGTTCATCTTGTGCAACGTTTGCAGGAGAGGAAGTTCACGTTGCTGGATACGCAGTTGATGAACCCGCACATACAACAATTCGGAGCCGTTGAAATTGACAGGGCAGAGTATCTTGCGATGCTTGAAAAAGCCCTCAAGGCCGACACCTCATTTCTCTGAGATCACCTGGCGGACCAATAGCGTTGTTCAGATAACAAATCCCCGGGGCGGGTTATTGGGTTCAACTACCGCTCCTCCCCCAATCGGGTGTCGAAATGGGGACTTAAAGGAATTTCTCGGATAATCCCCGCTGGAATGTTGACAGAATACATTTTAGTGACTATATTCACGAAGGTATTTGGAAGGCACAACATCATCCATCAGGAGGTTATTGCATGACTCTTTCCCGCGGAGCTCAAAAGGTTGAACGCATGACCATAACACTTGTGCCCACAGGTGATGAGCGAAGTTACAGGAATGTCCCCACAACATTTAATTCGGTGAATCGAACGTATGCGTGGCGGCAGGTGCAGGAATTGAACTACATGCTTGTTCCACGCAAAATTTCCAGCGGCGAGATTAAGGTCGATATTTACCTGAACTCCTCAAAACGGAAAAAGAAGCCCGGTGCCAGCACTATGAAGGTAGTGCAGGATTTTATCGCGGAAAAAATGCAGTCGGAGTGGAGAGGCCTCAAGTTTGGCGGAATCACCAAAGTATCAGCAGCAGCGCCGCCAGCGCAGACTGTAACGCGTGGGACAATCGAGGAGATTCTTGGCGCAACATTGGAAAGGTAAAATCGGATAATTTTTGGGAATGTGATGCACCGGAAAAATACATCCGGTGCATTTGTTTTTTGTCCTTGTTTTGAGGAGTTGAAATTGCTATTCTGGTTTTGACACTTTCCTGATTACCTATGGCCTCCAATCAAGTTCACATAACTTCTGCCGGAACACTTGTCCCCACCCGTAAAGGGAAAGTGCGTGATATTTATGACCTGGGTGACACCCTGCTTCTTGTTGCCACTGACAGGCTTTCAGCTTTTGATGTGGTATTGCCCGATGCCATCCCGGAGAAAGGCAAAGTTCTTACTCAAGTCTCATCCTTCTGGTTTAGCACATTGGCCGAGGTTGTTCCGAACCATGTGATCAGCACCAGTATTCAGGATTTTCCCGAACCGTTTCGCTCGTTACCTGCCCAGTTTGCCGGGAGAAGCATGCTTGTCAGGAAAACACATCCGCTCCCTGTGGAGTGCGTTGCACGCGGATATCTTTCTGGTTCCGGATGGAATGAATACAAGATGCATCAATCAATCTGCGGTATAACGCTTCCTGCCGGACTGCGTGAATCCGACCAATTGCCGGTTCCTCTGTTCACTCCTTCAACCAAGGCCGAACAAGGCAGGCACGATGAGAACATCCGTTTCGAAGATGTTGTCAGGCTTGTCGGCAGTGAGTTGGCCAATCAACTGAAGTCTCTCACGTTGAAGTTGTACTCGGAAGGTGCGCAGTATGCGCTGCGCCGCGGTATTATTATCGCCGATACGAAATTCGAATTCGGGTTGGATGAGCACGGATCCCTTGTCTGGATTGACGAGGCGTTGACTCCTGATTCTTCCAGATTCTGGCCCGCGGAACGTTATTCACCCGGAAAAGTGCAGGAGAGTTTCGACAAACAATACGTTCGCGACTATCTTCTTTCGTTGCGATGGGACAAGCAGCCTCCGGGCCCGCGTCTTCCATCGGACATTATCGAGGCAACCCGCAACAAGTATGTTGAAGCGTTACGTTTGCTCACGGGCAAGGGTTTGGAGTGAAGGAGCAGGCCCGTGACGCTTCCACCGATGATCTTTGAAGCCGACAATGTCGGCTTTTTCTTTTTCAGGACGAGCGCCGGCTCTCATTTCTTGAAAATTGTCCCCAAGAACTCTTTCATGTCGTTCCAGGAGTCTTTATCGGCTTTCTCGTTGTAGGCTAGCGGAAGGCCGAATTTCTGTCCTAACTCCGTTGCAGCGGGGTTGGTAAAGCCATGGATTGCCCCGTCGTACGCGATGAACTTGAGGTTTGCCCCGGCGGCTTTCATTTCATCCTTTAATTCGTTGACGTCCTCTCCCGTGATGAACTGGTCATCCGCGCCATGGCAGACAAGAATTTTTGCTTTCACTTTTCCTTTCTTCGCGGGTGTAACCGTGGCAAGGCTCCCGTGAAAACTGACGACCCCTTTGAGGTCAACTCCCTCGCGTGCCATTGCTAGAACAACCCCTCCGCCAAAGCAATAGCCTATCGCAGCGATGCGTTTTGCATCCACCAGGCTGTTTTTCTTAAGAAGGTTCATGGCTGCCATAAAGCGCGCTTTTGTTGCCGGCATGTTCTTCATTGCTTCGGTTGCAAATTTGCCGGCATCTTCCGGGTGCGCCGCCTGCTTTCCATCGCCGTACATATCCACTGCCAGTGCGACATAACCGAGCTCGGCAAGCATATCAGCGCGTTTGCGTGCATACTCATTGTGTCCCCACCATTCGTGTACCACCAGAATCCCGGGACGTTTTCCCTTGTGAGCATCATCGTAAGCGATATACCCTTTGAGCGTTACCCCGCCTCCGGAATATTCAACAGGCTTCCCCACAATTCCGGCTTCAGCGCCGGCAATACACAGAAGCAACAACATCAAAAGAGCGGTTCGCATCTTGGAGATCTCCTCGTGAAATAGTTAATGTTGACGCGGTACGGCAAGAAAATAGTGATTTGCCGCCGGAAGAGCAACGCCGGCTCACAAATGTACTCTCAGCGGATGTTGGGGATGTCATAGAAATTGCTTAGGTTCACAGGTACCTCAAACCTGTCACCCACCAGCAGGCGATCTCTGTATGCCCTTTCTCGGTGAACTTTGCGCTTTGTTAACGGCCTGCCTCTGGTCCGGCGGTGCAATGGCCTTTTCCGCTGCAGCGCAACGAGTGGGCTCGTTTCAGGTGAATATCACCCGTTTGATTCTTGCCGCTGTCTATCTCGTTATACTCATCAGCGCAATGCAGTTTGATATGAATCTCTCGGGCTCGCAAATACTCAACCTCAGTATCAGTGGCTTTATCGGACTGTCTCTTGGTGATACATTTCTTTTCAAGGCATTTCAGGAAATCGGCGCCCGTGTAAGTATGTTGATTATGTCACTTGCTCCGGCAATTGCTTCGTTGCTTGCCTATCTGCTGTTGGACGAATCACTTTCCAAAACAGGCGTTCTCGGCATTGCAATCACGATAGCAGGGGTAAGTATTGTGGTGTTTGACCGGAAGGGGAATTCAACATCGGCGGTAACCCTCACGACATTTGGTGTAACGTGCGCAGTTCTTGCTGCAGCCGGGCAGGGTGCCGGTCTTGTGTTTGCAAAGATGGCCTTCCGTGAAGGCGAGGTGAATGGATTCGTAGCAACCGCGGTACGCATTATTGCATCGCTGATTGTGTTGATTCCGGTCGGTGTCATGACAAAAAGGTATACAAGCCCGGTCAGAATGTTTACACACCAAAAGAAGGCCTTCATGTTTACGGCAATAGGGTCGGTACTCGGTCCGTTTCTTGGCATATCGTTCAGCCTGATCGCCATAAAGCATACGGACATCGGAGTGGCGGCGACAATCATGGCTCTCGTTCCAATTCTGATGCTGCCGATGGTTGTTGTGATCCATAAGGAAAAGCTGGCGTGGAAGGCAATTCTCGGGGCAGGCATTGCCGTTGCCGGCGTTGCCGTGTTATTCCTGAGGTAAGAATGTGATTGTTTTTCGCAGATGCACGAAGCAAACGCGCACTCAGCGTTGCTTCTTTCCGATGCTCCGGTTATACTCGCTGACAAATCCGTGCTCTTGGTTCCTGACCACAAACACAGCTCAATAGTATGAACAAAGCGAAAAGTTTTACGCTATCAGTGATGTGCCTGAGCATGCTATGTTCAACGTTGGCATTCACTCAATCATCTGTTGTTACCGCCGGGGATGTAAAGTCGGAGTTTCTTCATGCCTGGAACTCCTACAAACGGTATGCGTGGGGGCACGACGCACTCAAACCTCTCAGTAAGCAGCCGCACGATTGGTATGGGTCATCATTATTAATGACGCCCGTTGATGCGTATGACACCATGCTTCTCATGGGGCTTACTGCTGAGGCTGCCGAAGCTAAACGCCTGATTCTTGACAGCCTTTCGTTTAATAAAGACATCGAAGTCCAGAGCTTCGAGATTACCATACGTCTTCTTGGCGGGCTTCTCTCTGCGTATCAGATGGACGGAGACAAACGCTTTCTTGAATTGGCGGCGGACCTCGGCCAACGGCTTCTTCCAGTGTTCGAAACTCCCACAGGCCTTCCGTATCGGTACGTTAATCTACAAACAGGAAAGATTCGTGACTCGCTGAACAATCCCGCTGAAATAGGAACCGCATTGCTCGAATTCGGAACGCTCAGCAAATTCACCGGCAAGGAGGTCTATTATCAAAAGGCAAAGAATGAACTTGTCCAGCTCTACAAACGCCGGTCTCACATTGTCCTCGTTGGTTCGGTAATCAATGTAGCAAC
>CAZWIN010000171.1:0-6314 GCA_964633855.1 uncultured Chitinophagales bacterium | reverse complement strand
AAAGAAACAGCACATCACCTTGACGTCCAAGAACAAACTCGCTGATTGTGTTCATCCAGAATAATCCACCAAATGCAAGCACAGGGCGCAATGGAAACGGATGCTCCACGCCGATAAATTCGCTTCTCCCAAACAAGATAAAAGCGAATATGTGTACGAATGTTGAAGCAAGAAATAGAAGCATCAAATTGAGAATTGACACCATTCCTAGCGCAAAGAGGATTGTAATCCCAGCCAACTCCATAAATCGCACAAGCAGGGTGATTCTCGTATTTATTTTCGTTTTTAATTGTGCAATGAGCGTCATTGCAACAAGAGGCACAAGAGAGCGGCATGCGGTGAAAACGATAAGCAGGACCAGGTAATCATCCACACTCTCAGGGAGCTGAAATCCGGCAAGTGCCGGCGCAACGAATACAAACACCGCAACAACCATAAAGAGAGCGAGACGGATACCGATAAACCGGCGAAGCAAATATCTCACCTGTTCCTGCGAACGGGCATTCGATAATTGTGGAATATGCTTATTCAGGGAGGTTTCCAGGCCAAGAGAAGACAGAGCAGACATAAACTGCGAGAAACTGATGAGCCCGGCAAATACACCGTTCTCCATTACACCCAGGCCTCTGGCAATAAGTACGGCAGAGAGATACGCAAAGAAATACTCGGCGAGTTTCCCTGCATGGTTCCATACTGCACTGGTAAATATTCTTTTTGCCCGGGACATTTTCTGATGTCGGCTTGTGATAGTTGACGGGAAATATACGACCATTTAAGCGAAAGGCAAATTGCAATTTCCGCTCAATACTCGTATATTTCTATTAGTTCTTCCCCAGGTTTACCACCTAGAAATAAGTTCAATAGCTTTACGTTGACAAGTTTTCAATTTGGGCGAAAGCAGAACTCTTGGTTTGAAGAGGGAGAGATTTCTTAAATCCGGCACAGGCCGAAAGTGGCTTGACGGATTTCTCAGTGACAAATAATTGTAGTTGTTTTGGAGAGGTGCAGGAGCGGTTGAACTGGCCACCCTGGAAAGGTGGTATACCGGCAACGGTATCGTGGGTTCGAATCCCACCCTCTCCGCAACATAAAGTCCATTAACAAGAACCGGGACTTTGCAATACAGGCTATGCAATCCTGTAGCAGTACGATTACTCCCTTCAGGAACCGCCCCAAGGCTCCGTATCAACGATGAATCCCCTCTTGTATGGTCATGCGACTGATGAGTTCCTGGTTGCAACCCACCTCAAGGACGACAACACCATTCGTCTTTATTTCCGGGAAGCTGACGTCATACGAGCCGAGGACGTTCCTTTCTATCCATTTTTCTTTCTCTCCGACAGGAAACACCTGGAAGGATTCAACAGAAAACACTGGGTAAAACAACTCTCAGGATCAGCCTATTATCAATATCTGTGTGTATTCGAAGAGTGGCCCGTGATGTGGGAGGCAGTTCGCTATATTCAGGAACGATACAACCAATCCGCCTTGACCAAGGTAACAGGCTATTCGCAACTCGATATTCTTCACCTTTACACTGACCCGGCGACACAATATCTCTTGCAGACAGGACGAACCCTGTTCAAGGGGATGACATTTATGAACCTCCACAGGCTGCAACTTGATATAGAGACATATTCTTCCTCTGCATATAATTTCAGCAATGCAAGCCGCCCTGCCGACCGCATCATACTCATCGCCCTTTCTGACAACCGCGGCTGGGAACACCTTATTGACGGCAGGAAGTTGACGGAAAAAGAAATGCTGAAAGAGCTTGTCCGGATTATTCGCGAAAAGGATCCCGATGTCATTGAAGGGCACAATATTCTTGGATTTGACCTCCCTTATATCCTCAAGCGTTGCAGCATGAACAATGTGCAATTGGGCTTAGGAAGGGATGGCTCTATTCCTCGTTCATTTGAAGGACGGATGTCATTTGCGGAACGGTCATTTGATTATACGGGTTCAGAGATTGCCGGAAGGCATGTTGTTGATACACTCATGCTTGTACAAAGCTACGACATGATAAAACGGAATATGGAGAGCTATGGGCTGAAGTATGCGGCCAAGTATTTCGGACTCGCTACTGAACAGCGTACATATATTGCCGGGAATCGCATTACCTGGCACTGGGATAATGACCCGGAACCGTTAATCGCTTATGCAATGGATGACGTACGGGAAACCCGTGGACTGAGCGAATTACTCTCAGGCAGCGCCTTTTATCTTACACAGATGCTCCCCTTCAACTATGCCGCCGTAGTACGTATGGGTGCAGCGGGAAAAATCGAGAGTCTGTTGGTACGCGAATATCTCAGGATAAAGCACTCCATCCCAAAACCGCAAAGCGGTTTCCAGACAACCGGAGGATATACAGACATCTTCGTTTCCGGTGTTGTCGGCCCGGTTATTCATGCTGATGTAGAATCGCTGTACCCCTCCCTCATGATCAGCAAAGAGGTTAAGCCAGCTTCCGATAACCTCGGGATTTTTCCATCCTTGCTGCAGAATCTGACCCTGCAAAGGCTTGAAGCCAAGCGTGCAATGACACGTTCGGCCAATACCGCCGAGTATAATCTTCTTGATGCACTACAGTCCTCATTCAAAATACTCATCAATTCATTCTACGGGTATCTGGGATACAGGAAAGGGCTTTTCAATGATTATGCCCAGGCTGATGTTGTCACAAAAGCCGGACAGGAACTTCTTCGCCGGATGATGCAGGAAATCCGGAACAAAGGCGGAACGGTGATAGAAGTGGATACCGATGGGATCTTTTTCATCCCTCCGGAAGGGACAACCGACGAGGATCAGGAGCGGATGTTTGTAGAACAGCTTTCATCCGCAATGCCCGAGGGCATCTCGGTGGCGCTTGACGGTCGGTACAGAAAAATGCTCAGTTACAAGATGAAAAACTATGCGTTGCTGGGATATGATGAAAAACTGATAATAAAAGGCTCCTCGCTCGTTTCGCGGAGCATGGAGCGGTTCGGGCGGTTATATGTGAAAAAATGTATAGATTGTATACTGCGGGACGATATTGATGCACTTCACGCAATATACACCGAGTTTTATCAATCTATTACCAGACATACGTTGGACATACGTGACCTGGCAAAGACAGAATCTCTGAGTGAGAGTGTTCAGGAGTATATCGAAGCGGTTGAATCCGGAAAACGCAACAAGAGCGCTGCATATGAGGTAGCAATATCCACAGGCAAGCAGGTAAAGCCCGGAAGCCGGGTTTCCTTTTATGTTACAGGGAATGAAGCCAATGTACGCTCGTTTGAGTTCTGTAAGTCGGTGGATGAATGGAACCCGAACTTCCCTGATGAGAATGTGGCCTATTATCTCCGGCGCTTGGACGAGTTTTCAGAGAAGTTTATTGACTTTTTCAGGACTCAAGATTTCCGATCTATCTTCTCAATTGACGACCTCTTTCCCTTTAATTCCAAAGGAGTTAGCGTTGTCACCAAAACAACAATCTCAGATGGGACTCCTGGCAAGATAGGTCTTGAGGTTGAAGACCCCTCTGATTCCTGGTAGGGTGGGCTGGCAAACAACTCTTGCGTTTATCTGGAGACTTTGTTACTATTTCTCCACAATATCAGCACCGAATCTGTTTTCTTTCCGGCGGCGCAGGCTATTTCTTCAGAGTGATGGGTCAAAGAAACACAGAATCCTCAACTATGAGGAGCTACAGGTGTTTAACCGATTCATTATCTGAAGAAAGGAACTACAATGGAGAAGGGTACCGTGAAGTGGTTTAATAATGCCAAGGGTTACGGCTTTATCAAGCGCGAAACCGGCGAGGATCTCTTTGTTCATTTCAAATCCATCGCAGGAGATGGCTACAAAAGTCTGAAGGAAGGCGACACTGTGCAATTCGACGTTGAGCAAGGTGCCAAAGGATTGCAAGCAGTTAACGTATCAGTAGTATGAGATAGCAGCGCAGAGCGTTATCGATTTTGTAAATCTGTTATTGCCTGTTTTTGCTCGTCCACTCTCTCAGGTACTCGACAATACTCTGAGTTGACGCTCCGGGCGTAAAGAGTGCTCCAACGCCAATTCGCTTAAGTTCGGCAATGTCAGTTTCTGGTATTATTCCGCCTCCAAACAGCAGAACATTGTCGAGTCCCTTCTCCTTTATCAGCGAAATGATGCGGGGAAAGACTGTCATGTGGGCACCACTAAGAATGCTTACACCAATGACATCCACATCTTCCTGTAGCGCGGCCTCAACAATCATTTCAGGTGTCTTGCGCAATCCGGAGTAGATAACCTCCATTCCTGCATCACGCAAAGCGGCAGCAACCACCTTTGCCCCACGGTCATGCCCATCAAGACCCACTTTTGCTACAAGAACGCGTATTCTCTTGTTCATGCTTTGTTCCGGTCAACCTGTAAGTTGAGACTGAAATTCTTTCAGGCGGGAGTAGAACCGTGACAATGGAAATCCCACCACATTATAAAAGCAACCATCTATTCGTGTAACGAACACCGCTCCGTAATCATCCTGAATACCATATGCCCCTGCTTTGTCAAACGGCGAGCCGCCGGCAACATATTCATCGATTTCATCTTCAGTTATTTCCCGGAACGTCACCTGTGTTGCTGCGCAATCAACAACGAATTTTCCTGACGGCCGATCGACAAGGGCAATACCGGTAAACACCGTATGCGTCCTGCCGCTTAACATCCCCAACATCTGCTTTGCTTCGGCGGCACCTGAGGGCTTCGCCAGCAAAAGAGAGCCCAACACTACAGTTGTATCCGCTCCAACAACGATTGCATCAGTATACCGCCCGGCAACATCACGGGCCTTGTCCAGTGCAAGGCGCATGACATTGGCTTCCGGCGTTTCATTGGTTCGAAAGACCTCATCCACCCTGCTGGGAGCAACCTCTGCATCAATGCCAAGTTGACGCAACAGGTGTATTCTCCGCGGTGATTGCGAAGCGAGCACAAGCTGTTTAATCAGCTTCATGGCATAGCAGAGAAAAAGAAAAAGCGACACCCTCGTATCGCTTCTCTAAACATTGCCACTGAAAACCGGATAAACACACTCAGCGAAACATCGCTTTAATGCTGCCCCATGTCTTTCGAACACTGCTGACATCGTGTCGTACAGTAATCGGCCCGTAGTACACAGGGGCTGCCCCGTTGGTAAACACAACCTTCAACTGATATTGATATACACTCTCTGTTATACGAAACGCCGAGTCATCCACATATTCGTAGACGATATTATTCCCACGAAGAACAACTGGGGCAAGTGTCAAGAATTGACCGTTGATACCTGCTTTCCGTTCAAGTTCATAATGCATAACTCCGGACTCGTCATCACTGATCCAATGCAACGTGATGTTGGTTCCATTGGAAACAGCAGAGAATGTGCCGTCCCGGAGAACACCGGCAAATGCAACGGTGACCAACAACCATAATCCAACCGCTAATGTTGATAGTACTCTTCTCATATCCTTCCGGGGAGAATAACTTGAAAAAATATAAAATGGATGGAACTTAAAGTCAAGCGTTTTCTTCTCTGTGGAGCACGTAATTAGGTGCCCATCAGGGCTTTCCTTATCACGTTCTTTCGGTTCCCCGTATCGAATGACTCTTTGATAAGGTTACTCGAAATACCCAGATTCATGGCACCCCTCATATGGGATTTCAGTTGTTTTGTCCAGCCCAGTGACGCAAGTACTCCAATGGCACAGACTTCCCTTTCTTCCATGGACAGCCCCTTTCTGTTCAATACAGTCCCATAACCATACTCCAAGATCCAAGTAGCCAGTGCAGGATGAAGTTCACAAAGACCATTGAGCACGGCTGCCGTATTTTCCTTGTAAATACGTTTGAAAACGGTTAAGCCCAACGATTTCTTTTTAGCCGCATTAGATCCACTTCGACCTCGCTTTGCACGGATATTACCTGACAAATAGGGTGAAAGTACGGCAAAGCCTTCGATGGTGGCGGGAAAGCCTGCAAAAAGATGCACCTGCAGGACTGCCTCAGTTATTTTCCTGTGTGAGGCTCTTTGAAATGATACGCTCCTGCCAATCCGCACAAGCCCGGCAGAATCGCCACATGCAGTACTAATTGAGATATGGAGTAAGGTTCTTAACTCCTCAGTCATGTTAAGCAAAGCCTTCTAACCTATAAGTAATGAGCATTTTACGAACACCTTATTTGCCGAAATGTTCATTCTGAAAAAGAAAAAGCCGCACCTGAAATTACAATCAGATACGGCTTCTAAGTGCGGAAGGCGGGACTTGAACCCGCATGCCTTGTGGGCGCCACCCCCTCAAGAT
>CAZWIN010000170.1:0-6324 GCA_964633855.1 uncultured Chitinophagales bacterium | reverse complement strand
GAAGTGCAGAAGATTTACAGCCGGAGCTATTTTCCGGAAATGCAGGTGAACTGGAAAAAATACCCGGATAACCTCGGGCACATGTACTATCCGGGCTGTTTCCGTTGTCACGATGGGAAGCATGTTTCAGAGAGCGGAAAGGTGCTTTCACGGGACTGTAATGCCTGTCACACCATTCTTGCACAACAATTTGAAAATGACACCCTGCGCCTTTCGTTGGGCGGCGTGGATTACAAACACCCTGTTGATATTGGCGATGCCTGGAAAGAAACGAATTGCAGCGATTGCCATAACCCGAAAGAATGAGGATGACTCCATATGAATGACGATAACGCTGGTCAGTCAGGAAAGGGGAAGCGCGACTTCCTCAAATACATTCTGGGAGGCGGATTGTTTGCGTGGGCCGGTTCCGTGTTCTACCCCCTATTTGCGTATTTGAAACCGCCGAAGGAAGCAGAGGTGCAGGTCAGCAGCGTGAAAGTCGGGAAACTTTCTGGAATAGAAAAAGACAGCGGAACAATTGTCAGATTTGGAAATAAACCTGTAATTCTTGTCCGCTCCGCTGCCGGTGAACTTCGTGCCTTCTCGGCAACGTGCACACATCTTGACTGTACAGTTCAATACCGGAAAGACATGGGCACGATCTGGTGTGCATGTCACAATGGGAAATATGACCTCAGCGGCCGTAACATTTCCGGGCCACCCCCACGCCCCCTCGATGAGTACAGAGTTGTGGTTCAGGGAGAGGAGGTTCTGATCTCCAAACAATCATGAAGACACTTGGTTCAAAACTCTATGCGTGGATTGATGAACGGGCGCAACTTGAGAGCCTCGTTCATTTTATGGGGAAAAAATATGTCCCCGTTCATCGTCATTCAGTATGGTATTACTTCGGTGGAGTGACTCTTTTTCTCTTCATCGTCCAGGTATGCACAGGAATCCTTCTCCTGCTCTACTACAAAAGCGGTGAAGAACTCGCCTTCGAAAGCATTCAGTTTATCATGTCAAAAGTACAATTCGGCTGGTTGATTCGCTCGATTCATAGCTGGGCTGCAAATTTGTTCATATTGTCTGCATTCATACATATGTTCAGCGTGTACTTTGAAAAAGCGTATCGCAAGCCGCGGGAGATAACCTGGCTCACAGGAATGCTCATGTTGTTTCTCGGTTTGGGATTCGGGTTCAGCGGTTACCTCCTGCCGTGGAATGAGCTTGCATTTTTTGCAACCAAAGTTGGTACTGATATTGCTGGGGTTGTACCGGTCATTGGCAAACCGATCATGATCTTTTTGCGCGGCGGGGAGGAGGTTACAGGAGCAACGCTCTCTCGCTTTTTTGGCTTCCATGTTGCTGTTCTTCCGGGGATATTTACCGTACTGCTTGGCATCCATCTTGTTCTCGTTCAGCGTCAGGGAATGAGCGAACCTCCGGGGATGCATTCGGGGGAAGCCAAAAAGACAATGCCGTTCTTTCCAAATTTTCTGCTGAGGGATCTGCTATTCTGGCTTATCGTGTTGAACCTCCTCGCAATCCTTGCGGTGTTTTTCCCGTGGGAATTGGGAAAGAAGGCTGACCCGTTTGCTCCAGCCCCGGCAGGTATTCAACCGGAGTGGTATTTTATGTTTATGTTTCAGACTCTGAAACTTATTCCATCCAAAGTTCTGTTTATTGATGGTGAAGTGTTCGGCATCATGCTCTTCGGGATCGCTGGCGTGCTTTGGATGCTGGTACCATTCTGGGATACAAAGAGCGCTCGTGGAGAGCGTAACCGTTTGGTGAATTACATTGGGCTGTTTGTGGTTGGATATATCATTATTCTCACCATCCTCGGATGGATACTATGACACGCACAGAGATAGCGAAGCTTGTCGGTCTGGTTCTTGTTGCTGCGACCATGCAGTGTTTTTCCGCTGCCGATAAATGTACTGGTTGTCATGAGGCCTTGGGAGACAAACCCTCCGTACTGTTCAAGAAGGATATTCACTTTGCCAAAGGCATATCATGTTCGGGATGTCACGGCGGTAACGCAGCGGTGGACGATATGGCGGCGGCGATGGATACATCCGCAGGATTTAAGGGTGTCCCGAAAGGGGATGCGATCTCAACAACATGCGCAAGCTGCCATGCTGATGCAGCAAAAATGAAAGCGTATGGCTCATCCCTGCCGACCAACCAGTGGGAGAAACTTCAGGAAGGTGTTCATGCAAAACTCTCCGTTTCCGGGAAAGAACACATTGTTCAATGTACGACCTGCCACTCCTCCCACGGTATTGTTTCGGTGAAGAACCCTTCCTCACCTGTGTACCCCACGAATGTTGTTAAAACCTGTGCGACATGCCACGCTAATGCCACCTTCATGCGGTCATATAACCCGTCGCTACCGATTGACCAAATGGAGAAGTACAGAACAAGTATCCACGGCATGAAAAATGCAAAAGGAGATGCGAAGGTAGCAGAATGCGCGAGCTGCCACGGAAGCCATGATATCCGGTCAGTGAAAGATGTCAAATCGAAAGTCTATCCTGTAAACCTGCCTGCCACGTGTAGTTCATGCCACAGTGACACGAGCTACATGAAAGCGTATAACATTCCGACCGACCAGTTCGAACGGTATTCGAAGAGTGTTCACGGGATCGCCCTGCTGAAGAAACACGACACCGGAGCCCCCGCATGCAACAGTTGTCACGGTAACCATGGCGCAACACCGCCGGGAGTGGAATCCATTTCCAAGGTATGCGGTACGTGTCACGCGTTGAACGCCGATCTCTTTTCCGCAAGCCCCCACAAGAAAGCATTCGACGAGTTAAAACTGCCCGAATGCGAGACGTGCCACGGCAATCATGAAATCGTTGCGGCAACTGATGCCCTGCTGGGCACGACACCTGATGCTGTCTGCTCCCGCTGTCACAGCGGAGCCGACAAGCCCAAAGGATTCAGGGTTGCTGGTTTGATGAGGCAGTTGGCAGACAGTCTTGAGCTAAGCGAAGACCGGGCCAAAAACCTTGTTGAAGAGGCTGAACAAAAGGGAATGGAAATTGGGGAAGCCAAGTTCAAACTGAGGGATGCGCGCCAATCCCGACTGGAGTCACGAACCATGGTGCACTCGTTTAATGAACAGAAATTCCGGGAGACTATTGATAAGGGTCTTGCTGTCTCAGCTCTTGTTTCCACCGAAGCACAGGAGGCAATCAACGAGTATTTCTTCCGAAGGATAGGGCTGGGAGTTTCAACATTGATTATTACTGTTCTTGCTGTCTCCTTGTATCTGTTCATCAGGCGTGTTGAGCGCAGGCAGCAATCGCGCGGAACGCCAATAGCATAATTCACACAATTACCCACTTGATAAGGAGAAACACCGTGTTCCAGAATCGAATAATTCTTGTTATACTCGCATGGGCATTGTTGTCCATCTCGTCCGGACTGGCGCAGAATAAATACGTCGGCGCAAAGTTCTGTGGCGCCTGCCACAAGTCTGGCAAAGGTGGCACAGCCTATGCCGTATGGGAAAAAAGCAAACACGCCATGGCATTCAAAACCCTCCAGGGAGAGGATGCTATCAAAATGGCAAAGGAAAAAGGATTGAAAACTGCGCCGGCTGAGAGCCCCGAATGTTTGAAGTGTCACGTCACAGGTGGGGGTGCCGCGAAGAATGTGGAAGCCACTTTCAAGAAAGAGGAAGGGGTTACGTGCGAGGCATGTCATGGAGCAGCGTCAGGATTCAAGATGATCCACGCCAAAGGCGATCTTGAGAAATCAATCGCAGCTGGTATGGTGAAACCTGGCAAAGATGGAAAGTCCTGTGAAACCTGCCACAATGCCGAAAGCCCCACCCACAAAGAGTTTAAGTTCGCTGAGATGTGGGCGAAAATTGAACATGGTAAACCGGCAAAAAAATGACCTTCCGGAAGTGATATGAACGAAAAGCCGGGACTATCAACAAGTTCCGGCTTTTTTTATGTCTGTTGCCCTTTAAGTAGTTATCCAAGCTGAGAATCTCTTCTCACTGTTGACAAATTCAACTCTCCGGGTTGTCAAGAAAGCCGAAGATTCCTCCTTTTTCGGGTGCGTCATTTGGCACACCACTTGGTTGATTTCTTGCTGACGACATTATTGGTGATGGTATTCAATGAAATCGCTCCTGGAAAAGTTGTTTCCCACGTTGGGCAGGAAAATAAGTATCGCAGTTATTGCGACGGTGCTCCTGGGCGGCAGCATATTCGTTTTTTTTGCTCAACGTTCGGGTGTTTCAATCCTTCGGCAGGATGCGGAAGAAAAAGCGCTCAGTGTCATCGCGCTGATGAAGGGCTTCATCGAGATAAGCATGATGACGGGTCAACGCGATCAGATGCTTCATGCCTTGATGGTGATTTCGTCGGCTCCCTATGTTGCTGATGCCTACCTCCTCCAACGCGATGGAACCGTAGTTCTCAGTGCACATCCGGAACGTGCCGGTGTGACCTTCCCCATGGGGGAATTCCGGGACATTCCCGGCTCCCGGGGGGGAAAGTCTCTGTCGGTAATCGAGAGGGATTCGTTGTTTGAGTATATCATTTCCCCAATCGTCAAATCGGAAGGATGCTATCGCTGCCACGAAGAACCCACCCCCCTTCAAGGGTACTTTGCAATGAAGATCTCAATGGAAACCGTGGCATCCAATGCGTCCTCTCATCGTAGAAGTAATATTCTTACAACGGTGGTGACGTTTGGCGGACTTGCGTGGGTGATTGTGTTTACGCTCTCCTTTCTCGTGGTCAGGCCCATTAAGCGGCTTCACTCGCACATTCTGGGGATTCAGCAAGAGACCGTCCAGTTGGAGCAGGGGCAGTTGACGAGGTTCGCGTTGCTGCCCGAGTTGCGCCGGACCGATGAGATCGCGAAGCTGTGTGCGGACTTTAACGGCCTCATCACGAGGTTGAATGCGGCGAATGCGAAACTCCACGAGATGCATAGTGTCCAACTGGAACAGGCAGACCGCCTCGCCTCAACCGGCGAGATTGCTGCGAGTATGGCTCATGAAATCAAGAACCCGGTAGCCGGTGTTCTGGGCGCTCTCGAGGTGATCGACGATGAATTTCCTCCTGGCCACCCGAACAAAGAGATTGTGACGGAAATGATTGTTCAACTGGAAAGGGTAAACAATGCCGTGACCGACCTTCTGGCCTATGCCCGTCCAACGCCACCCGTCTTCAGGGAAATGAACCTCGGTGAGGTGCTTCAGAAAACTGCAACACTGCTGGCCCGGCAGGCAGAACAGCACAGGGTTGCCGTGACCATCGATATTCCCCGGGAGCCGGTGGTGGTATTCGGAGACCCCAAGCAACTTCAACAGGTGTTCTGGAACATGTTGCTCAACGCCATGCAGGCGATCGAAAAAACCGGTAACGTCTCGATCAGTGTTGCCACACTCTCGCACAATGCCGTTGTTCGGATTGTCGACACCGGTCAGGGAATTCCCCCCGACCAGCTTGGCCGTATCTTCAGACCATTCTTTACCACCAAACACAAGGGGACCGGCCTCGGTATGACCATCGCGAGACGGATTGTTGAACAACATAAGGGCCTGCTGGAAGTAACCAGCGAGGTTGGCAAAGGGACGGTTGTCACGATCACCATTCCCAAACACGCGGAAACCTGACTATGCGCGGCGAGACAATTCTCGTGGCCGATGACGAGAAACTCATCCGGTGGAACCTCCGGACGCAACTCGGCAAAGCAGGCTTCGCCACCATCGAAGCCGAAACCGTACTGGAAACACTGAAGGCTGTGAATGAACAGCAACCGGACCTGATTATTCTCGATCAGCGTATGCCGGATGGAACTGGATTGGATGTGCTGCGTTCCCTCCACAAAGACAACAATGTTGTACCTGTCATTATGCTGACCGCTGAGGACCGTTCGGACACGGCTGTTCAAGCAATGAAATTGGGTGCATTTGATTATGTCACGAAACCTGTGAATATCGAAGAGCTGAAGGCGGTCATAGAAAGGGTTCTCGAAGCAACAAAACTGAAACGCCAGGTAGCACAGTATATCAAGAGCCAGGAGAGTGGAAAAGGCTTTTGCGGCCTGCTTGGCGCTTCGCGGCCGATGAAAGACCTGTTTATTATTATTTCGCGCATTGCGCAGAGCGACGATACGACAGTGTTGATCACGGGGGAAAGCGGAACGGGAAAGGAACTAACTGCGCGCGCATTGCATTCCCTCAGCTCTCGGAGAGATCAGCCGATGATGACGGTGAACTTCTCCGCGTTAACCGAATCCCTGATCGAGAGTGAATTGTTCGGGCATGAGAAAGGCTCCTTCACCGACGCGAAAACAAGAAAG
>CAZWIN010000169.1:0-6327 GCA_964633855.1 uncultured Chitinophagales bacterium | reverse complement strand
CGTCCATACCAAACTTCAACCCTTCACGGTCAACAATTTCCGACAACTCAGCGAGAGATTTGCGGCCAAAGTTCCGGAACTTTAGCAACTCTGCCTCATCCTTGCGGACAAGGTCGGCTATCGTCTTAATGTTCGCCGCGCGCAAACAGTTGTGCGAGCGGACGGAAAGTTCAAGCTCCTCGACCGGTGTCATCAGCACTTTGCGTACTCGCGCCGCTTCAGCATCAAGTTCAAGTTCTTCTTTCTCCGCCTCGGGCTCAAGATCAAAATTGATGAAAAGCTGGATATGATCCCTGAGCGTTTTGCCTGCAAGTGCAAGCGCATCATTCGGAGTGATGGAGCCATCCGTCTCAATCTCTAGTGTCAGTTTTTCATAATCAGTCTGTTGTCCGACGCGCGTTGTTTCCACAAAATACCGGACATTCTTGATCGGGGTAAAAATGGAGTCAATAGCAATGACCCCGAGAGAGAACTCGGGGCTCTTGTTTTCTTCTGCAGTCACATATCCGATGCCACGACCTATGCGCAGATCGAGTTCAAAATTCGCTTCCGTGTTCAGCGTCGCAATGTGAAGCGACGGGTTCAGGATCTCCAGGTCCGGCGAGGCCTTTTGAATATCACCTGCTGTAAAATCCAGCGGCCCTTTGAGAGGGATGATGACACGGTTGACCTTTTTATTTATCAGCTTCATCCTTACCTGCTTGAGGTTGAGGATGATTTCCGGAACATCTTCTACAATGCCCGGGATCGTGGAAAATTCGTGCTGTACTCCTTCCACCCTGAAGGCAGTGATGGCATATCCGGGCAGGGAGGAAAGCAATACGCGGCGCATTGCGTTGCCAATGGTAACGCCGAAACCCTTTTCCAGCGGTTGAACAATGAAGCGGCCGAACGTATCCTTATAACTGGCTCCGTCCGATACCACTTTCTCCGGCATTTGAATTGCTGATAATGTCATACGATTCTCTTCCTTACTTTCCCGAATTTCAATTCGTTCATTACTTCGAATACAACTCAACAACAAGTTGTTCGTCTGCATTCAGCGGTATGTCGGCACGTTCAGGAACATTAAGAAATGTGCCGGTCATTGCACCTTTGTCAAGACTGAGCCACGGAAGCATGGTAGTGTCTTTCATGCGCTTCATCGAGGCATGAATGATTTCCATCTTTTTGCTTTTATCGCGCACATGCACCTGATCCCCGGGCCGCAGAAGATAGGAAGGAACATCAACCGGCCGGTTGTTGACCATAAAATGACCGTGACCGATGAGTTGCCGTGCCGCTTTGCGCGACGGTGCGAACCCCATCCGATACACAACATTATCAAGCCTGCGCTCGAGCATCTTCACCAGCGTTTCACCCGTGCGGCCGGTCTGGCGGAGTGCCTTGGAAAAATAGTTTCTAAACTGCGTTTCCATCAAACCGTATGTACGGCGAATCTTTTGCTTCTCACGCAACTGAACACCGTATTCAGAGACTTTTGTTCGCCTGGTCTGGCCGTGCTGTCCGGGCGGGAAACCGCGACGTTCAACCGGACATTTTTCGGTAAAGCATTTTGTGCCCTTCAAAAACAACTTCTGACGCTCACGCCGGCACAACCTGCAACTAGGATCAGTGTATCTTGCCATGAATTCCTTCCTGTTTCAACCTGATGATGCTTATACTCTTCGCCGCTTCGGCGGACGACAACCGTTATGCGGAATCGGGGTAATATCCCGAATACTTGAAATCTCCAGCCCTGCAACCTGGAGAGCTCGAATGGCCGCCTCACGTCCCGAACCCGGGCCCTTGACGAATACTTCCACTTTACGCAAACCGAGTCCATGCGCAACTTTTGCCGCTGCTTCCGCGGAAACCTGAGCTGCAAATGGTGTATTCTTCCGTGAACCCTTGAAGCCGTTCTTTCCGGCGGATGACCAGCTGATGGTGTTGCCGTAAATATCTGTAATAGTGACGATGACGTTGTTGAAGGTCGCCTTGACAAAGACCTTCCCACTGACATCGACCTGAATTTTCTTGCGCTTCTTGAGTGCTTCTCCGCTTGTCGCAGCAGTTTTTGCCACTGTGTACTCCTTACACTAAAAACTATAATTCTATGAATTGGCGGCGTTAGGTTTTTGCCGCTACCTTCTTCTTGCCTGCAACAGTCTTTCGTTTACCTTTTCTGGTGCGGGAATTTGTCCGTGTGCGCTGACCACGCACAGGCAGTCCGCGTCTATGGCGCAACCCGCGATAACAGCCGATGTCCATCAAACGCTTGATGTTCATCTGTACTTCGCCGCGAAGCGCACCTTCCACCTTGTACTCGCCGGTGATGATTCCGCGAATCTTGGAAACCTCATCATCGGTAAGGTCAGCAACCTTCTTGTCGAAGTCGATGCCTGCCTTCTGGAGTATGGTGCGCGCCGTCGTATGCCCGATACCGAAAATGTAGGTCAGGCCTATCTCAGCGCGTTTTTTCTTTGGCAAATCTATTCCGGCGATACGAGCCAACGGTGTTTCTCCTTAACTTAGCCTTGACGCTGTTTGTGTTTCGGATTCTTACAGATAACGCGGACCATCCCTTTTCTCCGGATGATCTTGCAGTTATTGCAAATCTTCTTAATTGATGATCGAACTTTCATGATGTATTCCCTGCCCGCGTTTACTTATATCGATACGTAATCCGACCCTTGGTAAGGTCGTACGGCGATAGTTCCACCGTGACTTTATCTCCCACAAGAATCTTGATGAAGTTCATCCTCATCTTCCCCGAAATATGGGCCAGAACGCTGTGCTGATTCTCAAGACTGACCTTGAACATTGCGTTCGGCAAGGTATCTGTGATTATTCCATCAACTTTAATCGGACCTTGTTTCGCCATACCGGAGGTTACCTTGTGAGGATTTCCGCTTCTCCTTGTGTCACCAAAACTGTGTGTTCAAAATGCGCCGACGGTTCAGCATCAGCGGTCCTGACCGTCCACCCATCATCATCAACCTGAACACGGTGGGTACCCGCATTTACCATCGGCTCGATGGCAAGAACATACCCTTCTTTCAGTATGATACCTGTTCCTGCTGTTCCGAAATTGGGAACGGCGGGTTCTTCGTGGAGGTTCTTGCCAATCCCGTGACCAACCAGATCACGCACAACCGAAAACCCTTCCGCCTCAACGTGCTTCTGAACTGCATGTGAAACGTCGTGCAGATGATTACCCGCCTTTACTTTCTCAATCCCCTTCACGAGGGCTTCCTCCGTAACCCGCATCAACCGGGATTTTACTTCGGAGGTTTTTCCCACACCGAATGTCCTCGCCCCATCACCAAAATACCCATCCTTCTTCACTCCGACATCCACGGAAACTACCTGCCCGTCCTCCAGCCTTCTTTCATCGGGTATGCCGTGCACTACTTCATCATCAATGGAAATACACAACGTTCCCGGAAACAGGTTGTTCTTGTCATGCCCATAACCTTTGAACGCCGGAACCGCACCCTTGGAGCGAATATACTCCTCGGCAAACTCATCAAGCTCTCTCAACGTAACGCCGGGCTTGAGCCTTGCACCAACAAGAACAAGCACCTCTGCAACAATTCTGCAACTCTCGCGCATCAACTCAATTTCACGCTTGGACTTTGTCGGTACCTTCCCCATAACTGACAGCCGGCGGCAAACAACCGGTTAGCGGAGCCGCCCTTTCATCTTCCCCGATTTCATAAAACCATCGTAGTGACGCATCAAGAGATGTGATTCGATCTGCTGCAACGTATCAAGCGCAACGCCTACCATAATCAAAAGGCTTGTACCACCGAAGAACTGCGCAAAGCTCGAGACCACGCCAAACTTCACCATAAATGCCGGTAAAATTGCAATGATGGCAAGGAATATTGACCCCGGAAGAGTAATCTTTGTCAAAATATTGTCAATGAAATCCGCCGTATGCTTTCCTGGACGTATGCCGGGAATGAAACCACCCTGCTTCTGCATATTCTCAGAAACATCTTTCGGGTTGAACGCAATCGCAGTATAGAAATAGGTGAAGAAGACAATCATGATGGCATACAATATTGAATATGTCACCGAAGTGTATTGAAAATACCCGGCAAGATTCTGCATGAATTCACTTTCGGGAAAGAACGTCAGAATAGTGCTGGGAATAAACATAATAGACTGGGCGAAAATAATCGGCATAACGCCCGCCGTATTCACGCGCATCGGAATATACTGGGTAACGCCGCCGTACACCTTGCGTCCAACAACACGCTTTGCATACTGAACCGGAATTCTTCGTGTTGCCTGGGTCAACAACACCACGGCGGCGATAATTGCCACCATCAGGCCAACAAAAATAAGAGAGACGATCACATCCTTGCTGACAGCGAACTGGTCACCGATGGAGTGCGGGAACCGGGCAATAATGCCGATGAAAATAATCAGCGAGATTCCGTTTCCGAGTCCGCGTTCGGTGATCTGCTCACCGAGCCACATCATGAACATTGTCCCGGCTGTAAGGAAAATCACGGTGCTGAGTGTGAAGCCGAAACCCTGGACCTCGGCGGGGACAATGGGTGATCCTGCAATAGTCAAACTGGTCAGGCGCACACTTACGCCCCAACCCTGAAGCGCGGCAATTGCCACAGTGCCATACCTTGTCAACTGCGTGAGCTTGCGCCTTCCTTCCTCACCCTCCTTGGACAATTTTTGGAAATACGGAACAACCGCACCGAGCAGCTGAAGAATAATAGAGGAGCTGATGTACGGCATAATGCCAAGTGCAAAAATCGCGGCATTACTGAACGCACCCCCCACAAACAAGTCGTAAAGCCCAAAGAGCGTATTGGATGCCTGGTTCTTGACCGCCTCGGCCAGCAGCGATGAATCCACACCGGGGAGCGTAATGTGCGATCCTATGCGGACAACAATAAGAAGCGCAGCTGTAAACAGAATGCGCGTCCTGAGCTCCTGAATTTTAAAGACATTACGTAAACTATCAGTCAGGTTTGCCATTATTCTTTCGGGGTTGAGCTGATCGTCTTGGCTTTTCCGCCAACGGTTTCAATTTTTTGTATTGCCGACTTGCTGAATGCATGCGCAGAGATATCGAGCTTTGCTTTCAGATCGCCTGTGCCCAGCACTTTCACCGGGCCGGCAGTCTTTTTAACAACACCGAGCTTTGCAAGGATCTCGGGGGTAATGATGCCTCCATTCACTTTTCCGTCTGCCACCAACTTTTCCAACAACTGAATATTGACTATCTGGAACTCGGTACGGAACGGGCTATGGAAGCCGCGCTTTGGAATGCGGCGGACGAGAGGCATCTGCCCGCCTTCAAACCATGCACGATACCGTGTCCCGGAACGTGAGCCCGCACCTTTGTGGCCGCGTGTTGACGTACCGCCATGTCCTGATCCCTGGCCGCGTCCGATGCGCTTTCTTTTTTTCCGTGACCCCGCTGCCGGGGTGAGATTACTCAAAATATCTTTTGCCATTGGCTGCCTTCAGTAATACCAGCTAGTGAATTTCTTCGACCTTCACAAGATGCGTCACCTTTTTCAACATACCGCGAACCTGCGGTGTATCCGACTTTTCAACGGAATAGTTCGGACGTCCGAGCCCCAACGCCTTGATGGTAAGCTTTTGGTTCTTGAGGTGATCGATAACACTACGCACCTGTGTGATTTTCAATTTTTTTGCCATGATCAACGCCTATGAGTTTGTTGCGGGCGAAGCAGTTTCAAAAAGTTCCGGAAGGGTCATGCCGCGGCGCGACGCCACGTTTTTCGCATCCTTCAAATTCTGGAGTGCAACCATTGTTGCCTTGACAACATTGTGCGGGTTGGATGAGCCCATGGATTTCGTCAGAACATCCTTCACACCCGCTGATTCCAGGACTGCTCGCACGCCACCTCCGGCGATCAACCCGGTGCCAGGAGAGGCGGGCCTCAACATGACCTTGCCCGCGCCAAACTTTCCGGTGACGGGATGCGGTATTGTGCCGTTCAGGATAGTTACCGAAACAACACTTTTCTTTGCATCATCCACACCTTTGGAAATGGCATCCGCCACTTCGTTCGCCTTGCCAAGGCCGATGCCGACATGCCCGCGCCCATCACCAACAACAACAATGGCGTTGAAGCTGAACCTCCGTCCACCCTTCACGACCTTTGCAACACGGTTGATGTGAACGAGCTTGTCTTTTAATTCCAGTTCACTTGTCTTGATACGTGCCACGCCTGTACTTTCCCTTTAATGTTATTTCAAACTTGTTGTTCTTGCTGTCGGGAGAGGAGTCGAACCTCTACTCACGGCTCCAAAGGCCGCTGTCCTGCCATTAGACGACCCGAC